>JAOTZM010000006.1 GCA_029861345.1 Candidatus Nitrosopumilus sp. | reverse complement strand
TTCACCATGAACATAATTCAGGGCAGATTCCACATTTGCCAAACCAGATCCTTGAGTGAATGGATCATTTTGTAGATCAGTTGCAGTGGACATGAGAATACTTTTGATAATAAATGGATCATAGTCTAGTGATTGTTTTGTCATTTCTTCCATTAAGATTGCTGCACTTCCTGAAACTAGTGGTGCAGCCATACTAGTTCCTCCAAATAATGAAAAAGATTCTTCTTGTGAATCTTTTTGTGTTTTTAAAACATTTGAAGGGGTAAAGCCATGAGCACCAATACTCATAATGTCAGGTTTTGGATCTCCTATCGAACCTGGACCTCTACTAGAAAAATCAACTATATCGTCATAGTGAGAAGTAGTATTTCCAAATCGAGGTTGATCCTTGAAAGGTCCATACCCAACAAAGACATTGTTAGTAGTAGCACCAACTGAAATTCCAAAAGGAGATGCATTTGGCAATCCAATTGTTCCATACCCATGTCCAGAATTTCCGGCACTAGAAACTATGGTAACACCAGGATAAGTATCATCTAAAGAATTTGGAGTTGCAAGTACACTTAGAATTAGTGATAATATATCCATCCCCGGTGATGCCTCAAAAGAAGGAAAGTTTGACACACCCCAACTATTAGAAATTATATCGACTCTTGGCTTGCCTGAAAACTTCCAGTTATGATCTTTGTTTTCAAACCCTGCAGACCACAACCACCCATAAACAGTATCACCAAACCATAATGCTTTTACAGGTACAATCTTTGCATCAGGTGCTACGCCAGTAATAGAATATTTTTTTGTATTATTGTAAATATCATAAGTTTCTTGACCTCGTGAAGTAATTGATGCGGCGCTGGAGGTTCCATGACCCATAAAATCAGTCATTATTCCAAAGAATTCACCATCTTTATCCAATGCAGGCAATAGGGTTCCATTAATTGCCTTTAAGGAATCATCAATCTCAGTAGAGTTGTTTCTAATCACACCATAAACATCAAGTACTTGTGCACCAAGCGTTCCAGCACTGTAATCATTTTTTCCATCACTGTTTGAGTCATATACTAGAAACTCGTTGCCACTGCCCAATACAATTGGTTTTTCATCAGTAAAATCAAAATCATAATTTGGTTTCTGACCTGACTTTAAGTCAAATCTTGTGTAATCCTCCCAAGAAGTGCTTAGATCAGGAATTACAGTATCATATACTCCTGCAATAAAAGAATCAACTACAAGAACAGGTACAACTTGAATTCTAGTCAGAGATCCTTGCAGTCCTCCCTGATACATTACACCAAGATGATATACCCCACTTTTTGATTTTATGTAATTTCTGTTGTCTTCTCCAATTTTCATATCCTTGTCTAGTGTTCCATTAAAAATTGTTGAAGTTCCAAGTTGTGGAAAAAATGAATTGTAAATTGGAATTGTACTGCCTTTACCGCCTTGAGATACATCAAGAAAAATCCCATGATTAGTAACATATGTAGATGAAGTCATGTGAGATGGAATGGGTTTGCTATAATTTCTAATGATTTCATTTTTGTCCACATATGCAAAAAAAGTTGCATTTGTTAGAACAATTCCTTGACCATCTGGATCAAGCATTATAGGATGATTGATTTCATCTCGTGCAAGTGAATGTTGAATATCAGGATTAGAGAAATCAACTCCAGTATCTACAACTGCAATTACAGTGCCATTTCCTGATGCATCATATTTTTTTTTAGCTATACTTGAACCAGTAATATCACCAATTCTTGAAGCATCTTGAATTTCATCATCAGGTAAATGAAAATCTAATCTAAAATCTTCAATCACATGAAAACCCCGTGAAGCAAGATTTGAAGCTGATTTTTCAGAAAGAACAGAAACATAAAAAAATCCACTATCAGACTGAATTCCATGTATTGAATTATTTTTTAAAAAATCAATTTGCTGTGAATTAGTTCCAAAAATTAAGTATCTTTTAAAATTATTTTCAGTAAAGAAACTAGAATCAATTTCTATAATTCCAGAGTCAAAAACTAATGGATTATTCATATCATCTACAGAGATTAAATCATTAGGTACAAATGCATATGAATTAGTTAGCACGGTAGAAAGAAGAATAACAGAGAAGAAAACAGCCGCTTTGGGCATTAGTTAATTTTCTTTTCTTGTATTATTATAACTATCTTCGTCGTGCAATGATTGTAATTTGTAGTGCAACAATAATTCCTATAGATGCTATGATTGGAAACAATAATGAATTAAGTTGGGATGAAGCTTCACTGATAAATTCTACAGATGTGGCAATAGCGCCGGTACTTTTGTCAATTTTGTTACTTGCCTGTCCCAAAGTACTATCAAATCCTGCAATTTCAGATTTTAGAGTATCAAGTTCGCTTGATGTTTCATCTAAAATTGAATTTAGTTTAATAATTTGCTCTGAAATTCCTCCTATATCTTGACTTAGAACATTAGTGGCAGCCGAACCATGAGATGTGGTTCCTTGACTAAAAGCAACAACATGAAACACGTGAGTTCCTTCTTCTCTGGGAATGTAATCAACATAATACAGTCCTTGATGCAGTGTCTCAAAAGAGTCTGATAAAGAAACAGAGACTCCAGATGGTAAATGAACATGAGTAGTACCCAATAAATCAGCAGGATCATTTCCAATTAATAGACCATCACTGGTTGTTTGCACAAATACTCTAAACTGATGATTTATTGCAGCAGTTTCAGGTGCAAAGACCAAAGTATTAACATGTCTTTCAACAGGTACATCAAGTAGTTCTGTTGTAGATGAAAACTTTACATCAACTTTTTTTGAGATGCCATTTTGTGCAGTACTAATTACTTCAACAGAATATGTGCCATAAGGAAAGTTTGTTGATGGATCAGGCCAAATCAGTAAGCCATAATTAAAAGAACCATCTGAATCAGTAGTTATTTGATCAAACTTTGCAATTGTTTCATCAGGAGCAAAAAGTCGTATAATCAAGTTTTCTTCAGGCAATCCTTTTCCATAAACTTGTAAACTGTGTGAAGAAGAATACACTTTACTGTTTGTTGATAACTCGAGTTCTGAAAACGAATTAGGAGTGTTAACAAGTAAAAGTACAACTAGAATAGAAAATAAAATTTGAAACTTCATTTTAATTAATTGTGTATGGTCTCATAGATATTACTTCTGGAAAAATTGTCTATAACTTTCGTTAGGATTGATTCAAAAAAAGAAAAAAGGGTAATGTGAATTTTCTAGTCTTAGTTGACAGTTATTGCTGTATCTACAGGTGGAGACAATGCCGTTGGATTATCAACTGATTCCCAAACGAAAGTAGTAGCATCAAATGCTCCTGCTTGTTCTGGAATCCATGATAATGCTGGGCTGAATGATTGACCTGCAGCTAATGAACCTGTAATCCATGCTAGTGAGACTGTAACACCGTTACCATCCTGAATCTGTACCAAGTATGCAAATTGTTGCTCTCTATCTTGACCATTTGCTAAGTCACAGGTGATTTGTACTTGTTGATCAACGGCTACATTGCTTAATGTATTTCCGAAGGCATCAACTACTCTACAGCTAGCAATTGGTGCTCTCTCTAGAGGTGGTACAACGGTACCTATGAGTGAAGTGGCAGTGATATCAAGTTCATCTGCAGTTGTGTATGGATCAGGTAGTGTATTGTCCTCATATTCTACGGTGACAGTGTCACCTTCTGAAACTCTGAGTCTGTGACCAGAAGATTCGTCAGTAACTGTGAAGAACACAGTGCCCTCGAAGATTCCGGTTGCCTCATTAGTCTCAGTTACAGTAAGGTCAATACCTCCGGCATCGGAGTCAGACCACACGTCGGCATCAAAGTTGTCGACTGCTTCTGGATCTAAGTTCATATCTGGATCAATTATTCTTACAACGCCTGTTCCGCT
Organism: Candidatus Nitrosopumilus sp.; assembly: GCA_029861345.1. Taxonomy (GTDB): domain Archaea; phylum Thermoproteota; class Nitrososphaeria; order Nitrososphaerales; family Nitrosopumilaceae; genus Nitrosopumilus. The sequence goes on along the minus strand of JAOTZM010000006.1, from coordinate 28,865 downwards.
TGCTGGATAACTTGCTTCAAGCCATTGGACTTCACCAATGTTCCATCTGATGAGTGCTGAACCTACTACTGTTTCATCCTCTGAGAATTCAAAGGATACAGTAAGTCCGTCGTCATCATCTGCTGGCAAAAGTCCATCAGTTGGACCTGCACCAGATGGTGAAGATGATACTACATCGTTACCAAGTGCGTCTCCAGTTGTAGAGTCGCCATCAGCATCATGTGTGAAACCAGTAAGTATAACCTCACCAGTAAAGATGCCTGTGTCAGTACCAGTTTCGACTAGCTTGTAGTTGTCAAGATCAGAACCTCTGGTTGAAACCTTTATTGGATCCAAGTCAGTGTTTCCTATCTCATCAACTAAGTCGCTGTCAAAGTTGTGATCTGGTGCGACAATGGTAACGTATGCTTTATCAGTCCAAGAATAGACTTTTTGGTCAAGTTCTACAGTTGCTCCAAAGTTTGAAGTAAAGAGTGTCAAGTTGACATCTTCATCTTCGTCACCTACATAATCAGAACCGGATGGACCCCAGTCAGTATACTCGAGGATAATTTCTTCTCCTCTTTCTAATCTGTCGCCTTCCAAGACTTCAGGAGTCTCGATGACAATCTGGAATATACCAGTGCTGTCACCTGTTTCTCTAAAGTTGGATGGTTCTGGATCGAATGCAGCTCCTTCGCCGTCAGCATCACCCATGGTGATGGTTGCAGCATCAGAGTCCCATTCAATTAAGTCCAAGTCATATGTCTCAGCAGCATCATTGTCAAGATCAAGGTCTGGCTCAATGAGTGTTAAGATTATATCACTTCCGATAATGTAAACTGATTTGTCAGATTGTAGTACACCGTTTCTTAGGTCAAATGTTGCAGAGTCTGTTACAGTATTCTTATCACCAGAGGCATCAGTTGGATCTTCGTATTCTACTTGGAGAATATCTCCTTGTAGGATACAGAAGTTCTCACTTGAACCAGATGCATCATTGAATCTAGATAATTCTGAATTGATGCCAGTGGAACTATCACCGTTAAGTGGTTCAAAGTCTACTGTTTCTGGACAGAGTGCATCTGCTGGGCCGTCAGTATATCTTATTGCTAGATCTAGCTCAAAAATACCTGCATCTGGTGCAATCTCTTCGATTGGACCAAAGGCTCTAACAGATGGATTATCAGTGAAATCTCCTGTTGCACTTACTCCTGAAATTGGTGGGACTGTAGTAATTGTAACTGAACCACTAACAAATCCAGAGCCGCTTGGAGAAGGTGAGATAGTTAACTCATCAGTCTCTAATCGATCTAGATCAGTAAATGTGACAGTTCCAATTAGTGTTGAACCACTGTCAGTAGCAAGTACATCAAGTACGTCAGTACTGGTGTAATCGGCACCATCATTGATGATGGTTAATTCACCATCATCAATATTGGAATCATTATTACTATCAGTCCAATCGGCTGTAGCAGTGACTGTAGAAGTAGCACTAGCACCTGAATCATCTAATTCCACTATACCTTCTAGGGTAGATGGAACATCAATTGAGGTTTCAACTTCTAATTCACCGTCAGTGATTTCACTCTCGCCAGAATTGACAAACAATCCTGTTGCACAAGTGTCAGCACCTGATTGACAGATTAATACTGAACCAGATGTAAATGATGAGATTCCACTTATTTCAGAACCTGAACCAAGGCCAGCTGCGCCGGTATTGGTGAAAATTGCTCCTACGGTTTGATCTGTGGTTGCAGATAATGGAGTAGTATCAGTAATGGTTATTGCACCATTTGTAAAGGAAGCCAAATCAACACCAACAAATGCAGATAATTCAGAACCGGAATCAATACCGTTTGCTGCATTATCAGTAAATGTTGCAGTTGCTGTAAGCGCTCCTTGAGCAATAGTTACTGCACCATCAGTGAACTCAGCTGCATCACCAGTAGTGGTTGTAGCACTAAATCCAGTTGTACTGGAAGTAACAGTGATTTCACCGTTATCTACTCTACCATCTCCAGTTAATGTGGTACCTACATTGATTAGGCCATCATTTTCTGAAGGTCCACCGGCAAATCCGAGGATTACAGTTTCAGAACCTCTAATTACAGAGATCTTGACTGGTCCAACTTCTAAGTCGGCTCTGTTTTGTGCAATAAAGTTTTCACCTTGTCCGGAAGTATCAAAGTCTGGGTCATTTACTCTAAGATGAACGCTTAAGTCACCCTCTGCTAAGAACTCTCCACTTTGTAGACCTGCATCGGACCTTGCGGTACCAGCTGTATCCATTCCAGTTGCGTGGATTGGGAATAAGGATCTACCTGTTGGAGATGTCTCAGAAGTGGTTGCAAAGTTATCAGGTACACCAAATGGTACGGGATATACAGTTCTATCAAGACTGATTGAACCTGTGTTGGCTCTAATGCCAGCACTATCACCTACCTCAATGATTTCACCTGAAGCGTCTCTAAAGTCAACATAATTTACTTCTAGATCTAAACCAGTTGTAGTTTCGGCACTGCCGTCGTTTGCACGACACCATCTGTCTGGAATTTCAAAGCTGGATAAGAAAACGCCAGTTTCAGCTCCGGTTTCAACCAGGCTGAATGTAACGTCATCTAAACCAGTATCGTCAGTTCCAGCCAAATCAGCTGCACATGTGCCGGTTGGAGTCTTCCATGCAATATCATCAAAGGTTACATCAAGTAATCTACCTAATGGACCAAATGAGAATACTGGAAGATCTTCAGCACCGACTGTACCATATGCAGGATCAGCCTCCTTTTCTACGGTGGTATAGATTTCAAGTAAGTCAGAATCGACGTTTAGATCTTGGTCTTCTAGTGTGATATATACAGTATCAGCAACTTTGTAATTGTCATTATCAAATGAGACGATACCAGAGTGGCTTGGGGCTTCTTGCTGATCAGCGCGCTTTGTTGGCACACCGTCATCAATAATCTCCAAGTAGTTTACTCTTGGTGAATCTTCATCAGTCAAATCTTCAAATACAATAAATGTTGGATCATCAGCAATTGTGCTAAGTCCTTCATATGTTGCAGCATCTAAGACATTGAGTTGATTGATCATTGTGTATTCCAAGGAACCTTCAAACAGACCTGTGTTGTCACCTGTCTCTTCTGCTTCAATTCTTATGATTTGGTTGGCAACTCTATCAGAAGCTGATTCACCATCACTAAAGAAACCAAAGGAGAAAAAGTCAGTAACAATAGGCATTACAGTACCTGCAGGAATGACACTAGCTGTGCCAGCAGTAAATTCGAAGATTAATTCGATACTACTACCTGGAGATAGACCATAGAAACCATTATCAATTGCGGATCCTGTGCCTGTTGCATCAGTATCAGCCAAATTGACTAGTTCTTGTGAACCTCCATCTTCATGTACAAGTACTGTTGTTGTTCCATCAGAAACACTTACGTCTACAGAATCAATATCCGCACTTTGGAATATTGATCTCACATCATAGTTGATGAGACCTGTACCGCTGTAATCATTTTCTCCACTTTCAGGAATTGAATCATACAGTTCCTCAAATGTGGCATCAAGAGTTACAGTAAGTGTAGTAACACCTGCAGCTATAGAGAGAGGCGTTGCAGCGGTTAGACTGCTAGCTTCAAGGAATGCTCTTTGGGAGAATTCTTCTACTTCTTCAGGATAGGCTTCTGGAGGGAATACATCGTCACCATCAAAGACAGCATCAGTTATAGTTTCTAATGTTATTGGTGAACCAGTTTGTAGTGTTGGGATATGATCAACATCTGGATTATTCAAATCCAAATCTTCATCTGCACGACTGTTTGTGTTCAAGTCGTGATCATTTACTACAACTGGAATTTCCTCACCAGAACTCCATTCATCGTCAACTGGTTGAATATCGATTGAACCAGTAGTGAATCCTACTAGGATTGATACTGGGCTTTCGTTATAATCAATTGTACCAGAAGTTCCTCTAGCAGCATCAGAATTAATTACAATATTAGATGCATCTGACTCGTCGGTTGAACTAAAGACACCGCTGTTTGGTCCTTGTTCTGTAAAGGATAATGGACCGGATCCTGCTGGTAATGTACCACCTACACTACTAAAAGTAGTTGCATCAGTACCAGTACCAGTAACATCACTGTCATCGTTGTCTTGTATACCGATTACGTCATCAGGAGCGCCTTGTTCATTGATATCAAGTACAAGTAAACAGTTGTCCTCACACATGAGGTCACTCAAAGTATTTGAATCTAACACGTAATCTGCAGTGGCAACACCGTCGCCTGCTGGATCACCGTTTTCATCAAATACATTATAGTAGCTACCAAAGGCAGCTGCTGCTGGACCACTTGTTTGTGTTGCAAATGTCCATGAGTCCTCGTCTGTTGGATCAATGTTTAACCAAAGATCGGTAATAGTTGCATGAACTTCCATACCTGGGCCATAGATTGCTCTATCTAACCCAGAAGATGCGTAACCTTCAACAGTATCAAAAGTTAGCGTGGTTGTTTGAACTCCACCACCTTTGTTGTATTGAACGACTACGTTACCACCTACACTGAGATCATAAAGTTGAATGAATGGCCATGCGGCTGGAATAAGACCTGGTGGATTTGCAACTACTGTGTTTGCCTCTTTGGATTCCCTCAAGACATTCACGTTTACAGAATCACCATTTGTACTTCCTCCATCAAGAGCTGCACAAGCATTGTCTGAGTCAAATGCAGCGCCATCAGCATCACTAAGGTCAAGCCCTACTGCTGCTGTTCCTTCAGCATTGGTACAGACAGCACCAAAGTCCAATCCAGTACCTGCAGTTGAGGTTGTATCATCAGCAAGTCCTGCTTGTGTTAAATCGGAAAAGTAACCATACCAGTTTCCGTCTACGGCTTGGACCATTCTAAGATCCTGACCGTTTACTTCAACGTCTGGTTCACCATTCAACTCATCTGTTTCATTGATATCAGAATCAATTATGACTACCTCAATTACTTGAGGTCCTGACATGTAGTTATCAAACTGAGAGTTTTCTGCGGAAACAAAGAGGTTGGCGTTGGCTGCATGTGCTGCAGGCATTACACCTGGAACAGCAAATGTCATTCCACCGGCAACCATAATTGTCATTAATGTAAGACTAGTTATTTTACGTCCTATTTCGTTATTCATGTTATTGAATTTTTTCACTAAAGTTTGTATTTAAGCCTAATGGACGAATTGTCCACAAATTTGCCTAAACTTGTTAATTTTTTAGGCTCAGGACAGGTTTTTTGTAATTCCTAGATCAAAAATTATAATTTTTACAACCTAGAATGGATTTTAAACTCTCATATTGTGTAAAATCTCAATTAATTTTAAAGTTTTACTATTTTTTGATAGGAATAGAAACCAAGATAATTGGAGGACTTCGAAAAAAACTATTGAATATTCTAGTGACAGGTGGTGCTGGATTCATTGGAGGATACTTAGTGGATTTTCTGCTAAACAGTCACAAAGTCACCATTTATGATAATTTATCAAATAGCTCTAAAGAAACTCTGAATTCATTAATCAAAAAAGGAGCTCGATTTTTCAAAGGAGATATTTTAGATTATGATACATTAGTAGAGTCCTCCAAAGGATTTGATTTGGTGATACATTTGGCTGCAAAGTTAGATGTTACAGAATCTACCTTGCATCCAGAAGTAGTAGAAAACATCAATGTTAATGGGACAATTAATGTGTTAAAGAGTTGCATAAAAAACAATACAAAAAAAATAATTTTTGCATCATCTGCAGCAGTTTATGGTGATTCTAACATTGCAGTTACTGAGAATATAGAAACTAAACCAATATCTCCATATGGTACAAGTAAGATGCTAGCAGAAAACGAAATTAAAAAAATGGCAAAAAATAATCTAGACTATGTCATTTTAAGATTATTTAACATATATGGAAAAAGACAAAACAGACAATATGCAGGTGTAATCTCAAAGTTTACTGAGAATTTATCAAAAGATAATCCACTTGTAATTTATGGAGACGGCAAACAGACAAGGGATTTTATATCAATTAATGATGTCATTAATGCATTTGATTGTGTAGTAAAAATAAATTCAAGTGGAACATATAACATTGCAAGTGGAAAATCAATTTCAATAAAAGAGTTAGCTAAAATATTTCTTGACATATCTGGAAAAAAAGTAGAGATAAAATACAAATCTGCAAAAAAAGAGGATATAAAGTATAGTCAAGCAGATATAACTCTAGCAAAAAAAGAACTAGGATTTAATCCAAAAGTGAACCTAAAAGAAGGATTATCAGATTTAATTTCTATCTCGAATTAAATTTACCATTGAAAATAATATAATTGAAGTAACCATTAGAATTGTACCTAGTAAAAATATTACAACTGAAGCAAGTAGTGAACCATAAAATATTATTTGCTGATTCAAATACGCATCAAGAAAAATTCCACCAATAACAATACCTACAATGATTAATACAATTCCAGGAATGCCATAGAATTGAAGTGGATGTTTAATTGAAACATACTTTAGAGTATTAACTAAAACAGATACACCATGAGATACTGAATGCTCTTCTGAAGTATCACCTTCATAGGATACAGTTATTGGGACTTCGGCTACGGATAATCCCTTCCTGGATATTTTTTGTAAAATTTCAGTTGAAACTGACATTCCTTGTTCGGTTGGATGTATTGCATCAATAGCATCTTTTGAATATGCTCTAAATCCCGACTGAGAATCAGTTGTCTTGAAGTTTGTTCCATAGTTTGAGGCAGATGTGATAATTTTGATTCCAGTTTTTCTATATCCAGGAGCTTTTGTCTTATCATCTAAAAATCTTGAGCCAATTACAACATCAACATTATTGGTAATGATAGTATCAATCAATAATGGAATTTGGTCTGGATTATGTTGTCCATCTCCATCTATAGTAATCATTATCTGAGCATCTTCTTTTCTTGCCTGTTCAAAAAGAGTAGTAATTGCAGCGCCATATCCTTGATTTTTTTGAGAAATTACTATAGCTCCTGCCTCTTTGGCTAGTTTTGCAGTGTTATCAGTAGAGCCATCATCACATACTATTACCTTATCTACATGGAATAGTGATTTTTTTACTACATCTTGTATGGTTAATTCTTCATTATATGCTGGAATACAGGCTAGATTCAATATTACAATTTTTGTTAAAGTGCCTTTATGTAAAGTATTTCTAATTTAGATTCTAATATTAGACCTTTCACCTAGCAAGAATTGATTTTTCTTTGTTTTACTATCAATAATTTCAGAACCATGTGCAATAATGCTACATGATAAATTAGTTGTAGTATTAATTGTACAGTCATTCATTATTATCGAATCTTCAACAGTGCAGTTTTTCAAAATACAATTTTCTCCAATACTAACATAGGGTCCTATTTTTACTGCTGGACCTATTTTACAGTTTTTTCCAATAATTGCAGGGCCCACAACAAAAGAGTCATTTGAGATTTCAGTACCGTTTCCAATTACAATATTATCTTTAATTGCTGAATCAGCATCTATTAGAAATTGATTTTCAGTTCCAATAGAATCAAGAACTAGTTTATTTGCATGAATAATATCTTCAGGGGTTCCAGTGTCTTTCCACCAACCTGTTACCACATCATATTCAATTTTATTTTTTTTGTCCATTAATAGCTGTAATGCATCAGTTATTTCTAATTCACCCCGCCAAGAGGGTTTTAATTGATTTATAATATCAAAAATTTTTGGAGTTAAAAAGTAAATTCCAATTACAGCTAGATCAGATATTGGAATTTTAGGTTTTTCTATAATTTTTTTTATCTTTCCTGGGGTTTTACCCAACTCTGCAATTCCAAATCTTTGAGGATCATCAACTTTACATAATAAAATTAGGGCATCAGATTCAGAGTTTTGAAAATTTTTTACATAATCAACTAGGTTTTTTCTTAATACATTATCTCCAAGATACACAACGAATTTGTCATTACCCACAAAATCCTTGCAAAGAGATATTGCATGTGAAATCCCTTTGGGTTGATCTTGATAGATATAGGTAATAGTAACACCAAATTTTTGGCCATCTCCATAATACTCTTTTACTTTGTCCGGATGAACATCACCAATTATTATTCCAATATCTGTAATTCCTGCTGTCTTTAGATCCTCTAGTGCATACTGAGACATTGGTTTGTTTGCAATTGGAAGTAGTTGTTTTGGTCCTGTATGTGTTAGAGGTCTCAGTCTTGTTCCATGACCACCATGAAGTATGATGCCTTTCAATTCTTTTTCAATCAGTCATCCCAGTATAAAATTAATCATTTCTTTAAGATTTCATCTATTAGTAGATTAAGGCTATATTGTATTGTTTGTGGTTTTTCATTTAGGATCTCAGTTGCCTTTGAGACATCAAGAGAAGAATCTCTTGGTCTCTGTGCATTCCAAGTCATCTCATTAATTTGAGTTGGTTTTAGTAATTTTTTATCAAGATGTAGTTTTTCTGATACTAGTTTTGCCAGTTCATATCTAGATATTCTACTAGAACCAGCTGTGTGAAGGATTCCCGAAATCTGTCTTTTTGCAATTTCTATAAGCATTTTTGAAAGGTTGGGGACATATGTTGGAGATGTAAATTGATCTACCAGTACAGGGATTTCTTTTTTTGCTTCTAAATTTTCTTTTATCCATATTGGGAAACTTGTTTTGTTGAGGTGAATCCCAAATGGAGTACTGGTTCTTGCAATACACCAACTTGAAGCCAATTTATTTAGTGCTTCTTCTGCTTTAAATTTTGATTTACCATAATACCCAAGCGGGTTTGTGGAATCATCTTCACTATATTTTCCTCTTCTTCCATCAAAAATGTAATCAGTTGAAACATAAACAAAGAACGCATCTAATTTTGCAGCTTGCTTTGCCAAAATTTCAGTAGATTTTGTATTTATGAGATAAGCAAGTTTTTGTTGAGTCTCACATTGATCAACATTTGTCATAGCTGCGAGATGTATTATTGAATCAGGTTTAATTTCCTGAATTGTTCTAATTATTTTGTTTTGATTAGTTAGATCAAAGTATAATGGATTTCCATGAATGGGTTTGTTATCATGATAACAGGAATAAACTTTATGATTTTCTAGTGTAAGATCTTTTGTTACTTGGGAACCAATTAGTCCTGCAGAACCTGTAACAAGGAATTTCATTTCCAGTTCAAAGTCCAAGGCTGAGGATGAAGTGTTTTATCATCAATCAAAGGTTCCCACCATTCTTTATTTTCACAATACCAGTTTACAGTTTCTTCTAATGCATCATCAAATTGGTATTGAGGTTTCCAGCCAATCTCTTTTTGAATTTTTGAGGAATCAATGGAATATCTTTTATCGTGTCCTGGTCTATCTTTTACATATTCGATCATGTCATATGATTTTTCAAGAATATCCAAAATTTTTTCAACTATGATTTTATTGTTGATTTCGTTGTAGGCAGTAATATTATAAACTTCACCAGATTTTCCTTTTGAAACAAGTGATTCAATTGCGTGAACGTGATCATATACATGAATCCAACTTCTAATTTGCTGTCCATTACCATATAATGGAACTTTGAGGTTTTTTATTGAACGAATTATAGTTTTAGGGATTAGTTTTTCTGGAAATTGATATGGACCAAAGTTGTTAGTACATCTTGTTGTAATGCATTTTATTCCATATGTTCTGTAATATGATGCAACCAAGTGATCAGCTGCAGCTTTGGTGGCAGCGTAAGGATTACTTGGATTTATTTGAGAATCTTCATCAAATGATGACTGCTCTTCAGCATCACCATAGATTTCATCAGTTGATACATGGATGAACATTTTTTCATGTTTTCGTATGGCTTCAAGTATAGAGTATGTACCAAGTATGTTTGTTTCAATGAATGGTTTTGGATTTGCTATACTTCTATCAACATGAGATTCAGCTGCAAAATTTACGACAACATCTACCTCTCTTACGAGATGATTGAGGGTGTCTCCATTTCTAATATCATCTTTGATAAATTGGTAATTTTTATTTTCTAAATTCTTTAGATTTTCAGGATTAGAACCAATTGTTAGCAGATCAAGATTTATTATTTTTGAGTTATGGTTTTGTAAATGTCTAATAAAAGCACTACCAATAAATCCGGCCCCACCGCAAACTAGAAAATTCATGATTATTTATAGGGAATTGCATTCCAGTCAAAAGGTTTCCCTGTTTTGGGATCAATTATAGTAGAATCATTCCAAGGTCTTCTCTCCTCATCAGGATTTTTGTAATCATAAAGTCGTGTAGTCAAATAAACTACCAATGCAGGTTCAAATCCAACAGACTTGAATCCATGATAGTAAAATCCAGGAACTCTAACACACTGAATTTTTTCTCCACTTGAAATAATCTGATCTAGTTGTCCACGCGTTGATGAATTATTATCATCGTCGTATGCACAAATTTTTGTTGTTCCCTTTATGGTGATAAAATAATCTACTTGTCCTTTCTCGTGTCGATGCCACGCTCGTATCATGCCAGGATAACTATAAGATACATTTACTTGGAGAATTTTATCCTCAGGTTCAACCAAGTCTGACCAATCTTCTCTAAAGACTTCTGTAAAGGAGCCTCTTTCATCAGGAAATTTTGTAAGTTCTTGTATTTTTACACCGGGTAGCATATCTTAATTTTTAAATTATTGAATATATCTTAAACTATTTGTTTATTACAAGAAACCAATTTAGAACTTTAAGAATATAATTTTAGACATTCTTTCTTAACTCGTAAGTTTTTGGGAATAGCAGTAGATTTACAAAAAAAATTCAGAACAAGATAATTAAATTAAATTTCAACAATACTAAAGAATAGATATAAGGTAGTAATAATTTTACCGAGCTGTAACAATTTGAGTTTTCTACCATTAGTAAATTTATGGAAGGTTAGATCTATACTAGTTTTTTTTGCGATAATAAACATCAAACTTCGCTTCAAAGGTATGAAGTTAGGTATAGTTTGGACTGCCTTAGAGCCAACTCTTACGTTTGTTTTTCTATACATAGTATTTACAAGCATTACAAAAGGTCCACAAGAGAATTATGGAATCTATCTTCTTACAGGCATTATATTGTACAATATATTTGCGAGGGGAACGTCTGGGGGATTATCAAGTATACGTAGTAATGTAAACATAATTGAATCAATTAATATCAACAAGGAATTTTTTCCAGTAACAGCTGTTCTAGCTACATCGATTTTAATGGTTGTTCAGATAGGAGTATTTTTTGGATTGATGCCTTTCTTTCAATTTATTCCAGTATGGACAATTATTTTTCTACCGGTAGTTTTATTGTTATTAATAATTTTGATTTTAGGAATTTCTTACATACTTTGTATTCTACATGTATATTTTAGAGATATTCAAGTGATATGGAGCATTCTCATTCAAGCTTTATTTTTTATCACACCGATCATTTGGTATATCGATGACATCAAAGATACAGGGTTAGGCAATATTTTACTTGCAATTCATTCGATTAATCCTATTGGACAATTAACAGAATTAACTCACAACATAGTTGTCTTTAATACAATTCCAACATTAGTAGAATGGACATATGTCTCAATATTTTGTATAGGAATATTTCTATTTGGATTTTTAATTTTTAATAAATATCAATCAAAAATTATGGAGGAGTTGTAAAATTGGATGAAATAGCAATAAAATTAGAAAATGTTACAAAGTCATTTACTTTTAAAAGTGAAAATCTAGAATCAAGACTTTTCAATATTTTTTCTCAATCTCAAAAAACCAAGATTATGGCATTAGATAACATAACATTGGATATTAAAAAAGGCGAAGTCATTGCGATAATTGGAAGAAATGGTAGTGGTAAAACCACTTTACTACGAACTATTGCAGGCATATATACGCCAGATTCAGGAAATATTGTAATAGATGGTACCATAGCTCCTTTATTGCATATAGGTACAGGATTTCATGAAGAGCTTAATTCAAAAGAAAATATTTTGATGTCAGGATTATTGATGGGGATAAAAAAAGACAAAATTTTACAGAAGACAGATGACATAATAGAATATGCAGAATTAGAAAAGTTTACTGGAATGAAGTTAAAACATTATTCAACCGGGATGCGTGCAAGATTAGCATTTTCTTTAGCACTACAAATGAACCCAGATATCTTTCTTGTTGATGAGATCTTGGCAGTGGGGGACAGGAAATTTCAGGAAAAAAGCTTTAATTCTTTTGTTTCATTTAAAGAAAAAAATAAAACCATTTTATTAGTAACTCATAATTTAGGTCCACAATTGGAGATAGCAGATCGTGTTGTACTAATGGATAAAGGCAAGATTATCTTAGTTGGAGATATTGATCAGGTTCTAAAAAAATACTATGAAGAATACCAGGATTGACTAAAATATTAGAAAAATAATTGTATTTCATAAACAAGGTTGTTTTTTGGATTTAAATTTAATATTGAAATACTTCATTAACTAGTTAGATGATCAATTCTCATACACATGTTGGAAATTAGTTTAACTTCAAATGAGAAATTTATTTCATCAAATAAAGTTACAGTAGAATCAAATAAAAAATATCGAATTTCTATCAGATCTATAGGGATATTTGGCGAACAATACTGTGCATATTTTGGAATTGTAATGTTTGATGAAAGGGATAATGAGATATCTCGCAAAATTCAGTGGCTAAATGATTTTTCTGGAAAAGAACAAACATACAAACTAGTTTTCACAATTCCAAAGAATATAAAATATGTTAAAGTAATTTACAGGATAAATGAAGAGGTTCCAATCAAGTCAGATTGTAGATATAGATTAACCCCTTTAGAAGAAATTAGATTTATTGAGACCAATGAAGATGAAATTTCTTATTTACCAGAAGATTTTGTTTTACCTAAACCCATAGGTCCTACTCCAAATGATGAAAGAGATTTGGAAAAAAATATTGTTTGGATTTTTTCATCTCCAAGAGGCGGTACATCTTGGCTAGGAACACGACTCTTAGAATACAAAACATTATCAATCAATGAACCATACATTGGTTTTCATTTAGGAATAAACGAACCAAAAATACAAGATAAAATTGTAAGAAATATTGATTTATTTGAAAAAGATCCAGACTATTTTTTCTCGTCAAGGTACAAAAAAATTTGGCAATACTTTGTTAGGAAACTTATACTAGGTAGAATATACGGTCAATTTCAAGATACAAAAACACCAATTATAATAAAAGAGCCTAATGGAGGAACTGGTGCAGACATTGTATTGAGATGTTTGCCTCAATCAAAGATGATCTTTCTGATTCGAGACGGGAGAGATGTGGTGGATTCATGGATTGATGGATTAAAAAAAGATGCGTGGTTTACAAAAAGATATGGTTTTACTGCATGGAATGAAAAAAATAAAGTTGATGAAATAATTAGACAATCCTCATATTGGGTAAATACTATGGAAATAATAAAATCAGCATATGAAAAGCATTCTAAAGAACTTCGATATGCAGTAAAATATGAAAATTTACGAAGTAATACATTTGAAGAATTAAAAAATATATATGATTTTATCGGGATTGAAATCCCAGAAAAAGAATTGGAAAAAATTGTAGAAAAACATAGTTTTGAAAATATTCCTTCTGAGAAAAAAGGTTCAGGAAAAGTAACTAGAAGTGCAAGTCCGGGTAAATGGAAAGAAAATTTTACTCAGAAAGAGCAAAACATTATGAATGAAATAATGGGTGAAAAATTAAGAGAACTTGGATATTAGTATCCAATCATGGAGAGATTTTTTAAGAAAATAGATATCTTGACGAGGGTTGCCTTTGGCACCTTCTAATATGGAACTAATAGGTTTCAAATTACTAGGCAAAATTGTCGAAATTGAATCTGAAGGAGGATAAAAATTGTTTTATTATAATTTCTCAGACTATACGAGTCCTTAAATCTTGGATTTTGATTTTGAAATTTGATAAATTAATGAAATTAAGAGGTTATAAAAAATGAAAAAAACTGTAATTTTTCATCCTTTTTTGTTGGCAATATTTCCAATCATTTTTTTGTTTTCACATAATGTAAATAATCTATACGCTGAAGAGATAATTCTACCATTACTGTATGCAATATCTGGTACATTCTTAATTTGGATTGTATTGGGTTTTATATTAAAAAGTAGAATTAAGGCAGGCTTTGTAGTTTCTCTTGGATTAATTGTATTTTTTTCTTATGGGCATATTTTCATGCTGTTAAATACATATTTTCCAATAGAAGATATAAAACTAGATTTTTTGTCTTATCATTTAATCTTATTCATTCCGGTACTAGTTTTGTTTGCTCTTGGTTCATATTATTTCATAAGGACAAAAAGACCATTAAACAATGCTACAAAGATAGTAAATTTTATAGCTGCATCACTTGTTGTTATTTCTCTTGTGGGGATTGGGGAATATTATATCACAGAAAGTTATTCCCTTGATCAAATCCAAAATATTCCTAAAGAAAGCTCAGTCCAGATTACAGAATCAAACAATTTTCCTGATGTGTACTATATCATTCTTGATGCCTATGCTGGATCATTATCACTACAAAAAATGGAAAATTATGATAACAGTGATTTCCTAGATTTTTTATCAAAAAAAGGATTTCACATTGCTTCAGAAAGTTTTAGTAATTATCAAGGCACTAGATTTTCTATACCCTCAACTTTACACATGAATTATATTCAAAATACGGTCGATATAAAAAACATAGATCTTAATGACGGAAGGGCACTAATTGAGGTTTCACGTGATAATCCAGTATTTAAAAATTTTAAATCCAAAGGTTATACAATATATTCAATAGAATCAGGTTCCGTACATACCACAAACATGAACAATGTTGATTTTCGATTATGTACAAATGAAGATACTGCATCACAAAGTGAATTTGATTCTCTGTTAATTGAAACCACGATTATAAATCCAATACAAACTAAATTATTTTCTGATGCCAATCGGGAAAAAATCCTTTGTGGATTTTCTGAATTATTCCGTATGAAAAATAATAATGATACTCCAAAATTTGTATTTGCTCACATAATGCTTCCACATAGACCTTATGTTTTTGGTCCAACTGGTGAACCAATAGATTCAGGAAGTCTTGCTCTCAGAGATGATGGGATACACAAATGGAATGTAGAGCGCTATATTGGACAATTAGAGTTTGCAAATTTAAAAATGAAGGGGGTTATAGAAAAATTAACTCAAGTTGAAGAGCCTTCAATTATAATAATTCAATCAGATCATGGTATGCGAGAGGGCGAATATAAAAATGGATATGAATTCATGCTTAGGAATTTTAATAATTTCAAAGCATATTATTTCCCTGATGAAGAAAAAAATGTATACTTTGAAACTACTACTCCCGTAAATTCTTTTAGAATTTTATTTAATATGTTAGGTGATGAGTATGAATTATTGGAAGATAAGGCTTATGTAGTAAGCAAAAAAGGTGATCAATTAGAAGATGTAACTTTTGCTTTGAAAAAACCTAATCCTGAATTACTTGATTAGATTCAAGAACATAACTTTCAACATATTTATAAATAGAAAAAAATTATCAAGAAAAAATGGTAAAAATATCTAGTCGTATAAAAATTCAAATTGCAGCAATTTCTTTACTTTTACCTGCATTTATAATTTCAGATGCATATGCATATCTTGATCCTGGTTCTGGCAGTATTGTTATCCAATCTATTATAGGAGCTTTAGTGGGAGTAGGTATTGCGATTAAAGTATATTGGGAAAAAGTGAAAATGAAGTTTTATTCAATACGCAAGTGAAAGTTACTAAATGAATCTTTACAGGCAACCAAGTTCTTTTAGAGATCCAAGTGGATTTCTTTTTTGGAATAATGGAGTTTTATACAGGCAAATAAACAATGCATATAAAGATGAATATGACTTTTTAATTTCATCTGGACTTTATGATCATCTTCTAAATTCTAATTTAATAATTCCACATGTTGATTCTGATAGCTTGGCTCACAATCCAAAAACAATGTATAAAATTATTCAACCTGAAGTGATACCGTTCATTTCCTATCCCTATGAATGGAGTTTTACTCAATTAAAACAAGCAGCGCTATGTACTCTAGAAATACAAAAAATTGCAATGAATTTTAACATGACTTTAAAAGATTCTAGTGCATATAATATACAATTTAAAAATTGTAAGCCCGTCTTAATTGATACTCTGTCTTTTGAAAAATATCATGAAGGCCAGCCTTGGAGTGCATATAAACAGTTTTGCCAGCATTTTCTTGCACCTCTGGCATTGATGAGTAAAAAAGACATTAGATTAAGTCAACTGTTACGAATTTACATAGATGGTATTCCTCTTGATCTTGCAGATGAATTACTTCCAACTCGTGCTTTATCTTCATTCTCGTTAATTTCCCATATTCACTTCCATGCTAAAAGTCAAAAGCATTATGAAAATAAGAATGCCAAAGTAAAAGAAAAGAAAGTCAGTCGTCGATCGATGACAGGAATAATAGAAAGTTTGATTTCTGGAATTAAAAAATTAAACTGGACTCCAGAAGGAACAGAATGGGCAAATTACTATGATGACATAAATTATTCACATAAAGGATTTGAACATAAAAAACAGATCGTTTCAACAATAATTGAAAAAATAAAACCAAAGTTTCTATGGGATCTCGGTGCAAACATGGGAGAATTTAGCCGTATTGCAAGTGATAAGAAAATTGAAACAATTGCATTTGATGTTGATCCATCTGCAGTTGAAAAAAATTTTCTTGAATGTATTAAAAAGAACGAAACAAAAATTTTACCGCTTTTACTTGATCTTACTAATCCGAGTCCAAGTATTGGCTGGAATAATATAGAACGACATTCATTAATAGAGAGAGGCCCAGTTGATACTGTCATGGCTTTGGCATTGATCCATCATCTAACAATATCGAATAATCTTCCTTTAAACAAAGTTTCAGAGTTTTTTGAAAAAAGTTGCCATCATTTAATTATTGAGTTTATTCCAAAAACAGATTCCCAAGTAAAACGACTTTTGTTGAATAGAGAAGATATTTTTCCTAATTATAATCAGGAAAATTTTGAAAAAGAATTCTCAAATAATTTTAAAATAATCGAATCTTTCAATATACAAGAATCAGAACGTGTTATTTATCATATGGAAAAATTAAGTATAACATAAAAAAACAGATTCTATAATGGTAAAATGATTAATGCTTTTTCTCTAGTTTGCATTATTTTTGTAAATATTCTTACATTTTCTGTATTCCCTTCAATTGAGTATTTTATTTTAATGCTAAAAATGTAAATTTAGGATAATGAAGTTTAATTTAATGCAAAAACCTCAGGATAATCTAGATTTATTTAATCTAGATAAAATCATTTTTGAGAAAATCAATAGGATTAATGAACTAACAGAAGAAATTACAAAAAGAGATTCGGAGTTAGAGATTCTTGATGAAGATATTCAAAAATTTCATCAAAAAATTAAGAGAAAAAATAAGGAGATTACAAGCTTGGATCAGTTAGTTAGACAGAAAGAAGATGAAATTACAAGCTTGGATCAGTTAGTTAGACAGAAAGAAGATGAAATTACAAGCTTGGATCAGTTAGTTAGACAGAAAGATAAAGATCTCAATAGTAAAAATTGTGAATTAATTGAAATAAGAGAAGAACTTGCACAAATTCACAATAGTATAATTTTTAAATTTTCAAAAAGTATTTCAAAAATAATTGATTCTATATTCCCAAATAATAGTAAAAGAGGAGAATTTAAAAAAATTGTAATAGCTAGTATTATTTTAATTCGACAAGAAGGTCTGAGAAAATATATTTTAACAGTTAAAACTAAAATTGTAAAAAAAGAATTTAAAATAAATACATTTTATTCCTCAAATTCAAATTTGTCAATATCGGAAAAAGATAAAATAGAATTAATTAAAAAAGTACAAGATAATCATAAAAATCGACTAAAAATTAGACCTTCTACAAAAGCAGAACTTCAAAATGATGGATTTATAATTATAGACGATAAGGAATTGATTTAGTTACATTTGAAAGAAATGAATTCTGAAATTACAATATGTACGATAATTTCTAAAAATTACTTGGCTCATGCTAGAGTTCTAACAGAGTCTTTTCTTAAAAAGAATCCAAATGGTAAGGTATATGTTTTATTGGTTGACACAATAGATAAAAAATTTGATCCAAAAAAAGAAAAATTTATTGTGGTGAAAATTGATGAAATAGGAATTAAAAATTTAGAATCATTTTGTTTCAAATATGACATTTTAGAGCAAAATACTGGAGCAAAGGCAAATTTCTTAAAATATCTCTTTGAGAAATATAATTTAAAAAAATTGGCCTATTTTGATCCAGATATCATGATTACAAATAGTCTTGAAAATTTATGGGATTTATTAGATAAAAAATCAATTGTGCTTACACCTCACCTAACTAGTCCAATAACAGATGATAAGCATCCATCAGAAATGGACATACTAAGATCAGGAAGTTACAATTTAGGATTTATAGCATTATCACATAACAAAACTAGTTCAAAATTTTTAGATTGGTGGATTCCTCATCTTATGGAACATGGCTTTAGTAATATAGAAAAAGGCCTATTTACAGACCAAAAATGGATTGATCTTGTTCCTTCAATTTTTGACGATGTTTACGTTATTAGACATCCGGGTTACAATATAGCATATTGGAATCTTCAACAAAGAAATGTGGAAATTTCAAACAAAGATACGATTAATGTCAACAATAAACCAGCGTATTTTCTTCATTTTAGTGGATTTTCTCCAGAAAAAATGGAAAGTATTTCAAAGCATCAAAATAGATTTACTCTAAGAAATATTGAATCTGTAAGGCCACTTTTTGAATTATATCGAGATTCGTTGGTTGAAAATGGGTATTTAGAAATTAAAAATTGGAAATGTAAATTTGATTATTTTGATAATGGTATAAAAATTCCAAAATTAGCTAGAAAAATATATGCTAAATCACTAGATGATGGAGAAAATTTTGAAAATCCTTTCTCAACATCAGATACAAATTCTTTCTTAAATTTTTTAAATGAAAATGTGGATAAAGAAACTCCCACAATTACCAGATTATGGTACGAATTATACAAAGAAAGAAAAGATTTGCAGGATACATTCCAAGATTTATTTGGAAAAGATAGAAAATCTTATGTTCGATGGATTGAACAAACTTTAAAAAAAGATTATGACTTTGATAGAATATTCTTACCATCAAATATTTTGTCAGAAACAGATCAAAATAGAATTAACCAATCAGAAGTTGATGGAACAATTAGAAGAAAATTAATTGAAAAAAACATACATAAATTAAATCTCAATAAAATTGCAATTAATGTTTCTGGCTATTTAAAGGGAGAATTTGGGATTGCTGAAGCAGGAAGAAGTTATGCTACTGCAATTAAAGATGTTGGCATTCCATTTGTTCTAAACAATATAGATTCACCGCTACATAGGAATGAGGATAAAACATTTGATGATTTTGAAGAATCCAATCCTAATCCAATTAATCTAATAGTAGTTAATGCTGATCAATCAGAATTATTTTATAAGAAAGTTGGGCCTGAATATTTTGAAAATAAATACAATATAGGAATATGGTTTTGGGAGCTAGCTGATTTTCCAAAGGAATGGAATACTAGTTTCAAGTATTATGATGAGATATGGGTTGCAAGTAATTTCATTGCAAATTCCATAGCAAAATTCTCACCAGTTCCAGTAATAAAAATAACTTGTCCAATTGAAATTAACGAATTAAAATTTATTGAAAATCGATTAAAATTTGATTTAAAAGAAGATGATTTTGTTTTTTTATTCATATTTGATTTTCTTAGTGTGTTTGAGAGAAAAAATCCATTAGGTGTGATTGAAGCTTTCAAAAATACTTTTAGTGAAGAAGAAAATGCAGTTCTAGTTATCAAATCCATTAATGGTTCAAAATCACCATCAGATAACAAAAAATTACAGCAAGCATGTCGAAGGAAAAATATTATTCTTTTTGATGAACATATGAACAGAGATGAAGTTTATTCTTTGTTAGCTAGTTCTGATTGTTATGTTTCATTACATCGTTCCGAAGGACATGGGTTTACCATAGCAGAAGCTATGTATGCAAAAAAACCAGTTATAGCAACATCTTATGGTGGAAATACAGATTTTATGAATGTAAATAACAGCCTCCCAGTTAAGTATAAACTAGAAAAATTAGATAGAGATTACGGCGCATACAGAAAGGGAAGTATTTGGGCAGAACCAGATTTACAACATGCTTCTTCATTGATGAGGTATGTTTTTGAAAATTCTGAAGAAGCAAAAAAAATTGGAATCAATGCACGTATTAATGTAGAAAAGCAGTTAAGTTACTTAAAAACAGGAAATGAAATTTTAGAACGAATTAAAAATATCATCAACATCTAGACTAAAATTTGAGTCCATCATAATTGAAATAAAAGTAACTAAGAAGTTTTTTGCGAATTGTACCAATCAAGTGTCATTTTTAAACCTAATTCTAAATTTACTTGTGGTTCCCATCCAAGTTTTTTAATTTTTGTATTATTTGACAGTATTTTTTTTACATCATTTCTTCTAATTTTTGATGTCAGTGTTCTAACTGGAACATCACTTTTGGATAAATTTTTTAATAAATTACAAATATTCAATATAGAATAACATTTACCTGTTCCAATGTTATATACATTAAAACCAGATGATTTTTCAAAAACAATTTTGATTGCATTTATTACATCTGATATGTAAATAAAATCTCTTTGAGAGCTCACATTACCTAAAATTAAATTTTTTTTTTGTAGTTGTGTAATGATTTTTGAAGTCACTAAATGAGGAGGACTTTTTGGACCATATACTGAGAATAATCTTACAATATCAATATCCATGTCATATGATTTTGAATAACCTTCACAACAAATTTCAGCAGCTAATTTACTGGTTGCATAAATTGAATTTGGATTTCTTGGATGATTTTCACTTATGGGGAGCTTTTTGGGTTTACCATAAACATGATTTGTACTAATATAAACAAATTTACAGTTATTTTTTCTGGCAATTTCAAGCGCTTTTTGAGTTCCCATTATATTGGTCAAAAAACATTTTTTTGGGTTTTTGTCACATAGGTCTACATCAGTAATAGCAGCCAAATGAATAACACCTCCTAATTTTTCTGAGATTTCATCGACAGATAATTTTACAATGTTTTTTCTCAAGGGAGAATAATTCTTAGTTTTTGTATCTTGTGTGTGATTTACGCCTATCACCTTGTATTTTTTTAATAATGTTTTCAAAAGATGTGATCCAATAAAACCATTAGAACCTGTAACCAAGATAGTTTTTTTATTTTGTTTCATTTCAAACTATCAAGATGTATTCATAACTTTTAAAACCTATCCAAGTAACCTACCACACGGTGATTTTATATTAAAACTGCATTAATTACAGGAGTTTTAGGCCAAGATGGAGCATACCTAGCTAAATTTCTCATAAATAAAGGATATAATGTATTTGGCACATACAGAAGATTATCGACTCCAAATTTTTGGAGATTACATTATCTAGATATTTTTCACAAGATAAATCTCGTTCCTGCTGATATGCTAGATTCTGCTTCAATATCAGGTGCACTACAAAAGTCACAGCCAAAAGAAATTTATCATCTTGCAGCTCAAAGTTTTGTAGGAGCATCTTTTGATCAACCGTTATACACGGCCAATGTTACAGCAGTTGGAACTATAAGAATGCTTGATGAAATAAAAAAATTTGATGATAAAATAAAATTTTATCAGGCATCATCATCAGAAATGTATGGAAATCAGAAATCAATTGTAAAAAATGAAAAAACTCCTTTTGAGCCTGCAAGTCCATATGCTATTGCAAAATTGTATAGTCATTGGACGGTAAACATGTACAGACAAGCTTATGGAATGTTTGCAGTAAGTGGGATTTTGTTTAACCATGAATCGCCCCTAAGAGGAATGGAATTTGTTACTAGGAAAATATCAAATGGTGTAGCAAAGATTTCACTTGGGATTAGTAAAAACTTAAAGCTGGGAAATTTGATGGCCAAACGAGACTGGGGATATGCACCAGAATACGTAGAAGGGATGAGAAAGATGATACAACAACCAAAACCTGATGATTTTGTTCTTGCCACAAATGATACTCATTCAGTTAAAGATTTTGTTATAGAAGCTTGCAACATTGCAGGAATTTCTTCAAAGTGCATATCCATATCAAAAGAGAATCAAAGACCCAATGATGTTCAGCATCTAAAAGGAGATTATTCTAAAGCAGAAAAGAAATTGGGTTGGAAACCTAAAACTAAATTTAAGAAATTAATCAAAATCATGGTTGAAGAAGACATTTCAAGATGGGAAAGATGGCAGAAAAAGGAATTTTTCCCTTGGGATGCTTTCACATCTGGAGACGACTCAGCATTTAAATAAAGACATAGTATTTCTTTAAATCATTTAATACGATAGAAAAATTCGAAATATTTTAGTTATAATTCTTAGCTTTTTTGGTAGAGAAGATAAAAATTGAAATTATCAAGAAATCGAGTTTCGTATTACATTTTTTTTCTGCAAGTCGGGTGTACAAAACACTCTATGAGAATTTATCCATTTTTGTTTGTGGATAAGATATCTATAATTACCAAAAATCCAAAATATACCTCTTAAAATTGATCTAATGCTAGGTTTGGATACAGGGGTTTTTTCAAAAGTCAGTACATTAGTTGTGCCTTTAAATCTATAATCAAACATGATTTTCAGCATTTTTATTCCTCCTAATATGAAAAATAAGAAAATATTTTTTATCGCAAATTTTGGTTCAAAATTTGTTATCTTCATAGCTAAAAGATTTTTAAATCCATGAAAAGACAATTCGTTTCCCATTTTTTTTGTGGTTTGCGCCCCTACATGATAAACAATAGAATTAGGAATTACTACAACCTTATATCCAAATATCCACGCTCTCCATCCCAAATCAACATCTTCAAAAGATACAAAAAATTTTTCATCAAATCCTTTTAATTTATTAAAAATTTCTTTTCTGATCATCATTGATGCACCCCTCGCACTCAAAATTTCACGAATATCATGTATTTGTTCTTTAGAACTATAAACACCACCAAGGTGATCAACGAAATCACCACTTGAATCTATACCTCCATCAGGTTTTAGTAGCATGCTTTGGCAAATAGCAATTTTAGAATCTTTTTTTAAAACATCAACCATTTCAGAGATAAAATCTGGATGAACTTTGGTATCATTATTAAGAAATAATAAAAAATCACCTTTTGCATTTTTTGCACCAACATTATTTGGATAAGCAAATCCATAATTCTTTTCAAGCTTAATAATAATTGTTGAGGGGTATCTATTTTTAATAAATTCTATACTGTTATCTGTAGAGTTGTTATCAATTAAAATAATTTCAAAATTTGAATATGTAATTTTTTGTAATGTATCAAAGCAATCATCTAGAAATTTTTTCCCATTGTAATTAACTATAATAATTGACACCAAGGGAGTATTTTTATTCATGACTACTTTATTGATTAGAAGTAAAAATTGTTTTATGAATCTTTATCTATTATTTCTAATATAATTTACATAAAAAACTAGTAACTTATCTGTAATTTCATTAGGTAAAAAATTTTGTGTTAGTTTTAAACCAAATTCAAGAGTTTTTTTTGAAATAGATTTATTTTTTTTGTATAGGGATAAATGTTGTAAATAATGTTTTTTATCAGCATCATCAAGTTTAGACATAATATTTTTCCGAATTTTGAGAAGATAAGAAAGTGTTTTTATAATATTTTTATGAGATAATTGAAGAGAGTGAATTCTGTATTGCACAAGAGATTTTGAAATGAGGTAAAATTTTGTATCATATAGCATACCAGCTCGCAGGAAAAAATCATAGTCAATGGCAACAGGATCTTCTAAATTCTGAATTAAACATCCTTTCTCGAACAAAGATGCAGGAATTAATGTTGTGTTAACATTAATTTGTTGACCATCAAGTAGCCGTACATTGTATTCAAATATGTTTAGTTCATTATAGTTTGATTCAAAAAAATCTCTAATTTTTTTACCAACATTATCAATTAATTCCCAATTAGAGTAGATAATGGTGTTTTCAGGTAATTTCTTTGCTTCATTAACAAGGATTTCAATTGCGTCACTGTAAAGAATATCATCAGGAGAGAACCATTTGAACCATTTTCCGTTCATATTTTTTATTCCAACATTTAACGCATCAGCTAATCCTTTGTTTTCTTGATGAATGACAGTTATCTTATCAGAATATTTTTGCAATATTTTTAAAGAATTATCAGTTGAGCCATCATCGATTACTATAATCTCTAGATTTTGATAGGTTTGATGCAGTACAGAATTAATTGAATCTTTTAAAAATTTTTCAGAGTTATAAATTGGCATTATAACAGAGACTTTATCATTTAATGAATGCAAGATAAATAATTCAGGAGTTTTGTTGAATTATATTTTTACTATTAAAATTACCTTATAGAAGATGTTTTTTTATAAAATCTATTGAACTAGTAGGAGAAGGATCTGTTTTTAATAATATAGCCCTATAAATTGATGAATAATCCAGAAGATAAATTAAATTTAAAAGTTTTGTAAGAATATTTCCATTTGAAGACATTATCTCTTGATATTCAATATTATTTTCTTTGAAATATTCCTTAAGAATTAACCACCTCTCTTTAGTTTTGATATAATCATCATGCCCTTGAAGTAAAATTGGTTGTATGTTGGCAGGTCTTTCCCAGCAAACTATTCCATTGTGACAGGCCTCAATAACATCTTCTACCATTGCATGGATTTTGGCATTTTCTTGGAGCGAATTCTTAAATCGAATTGCAGCTGCCTGCAATCCCCAAGGATAATAAATTAAGGGAATTCCAGAAATCCAATTTGCTAAATTCAATGAAGGGTTTGTATCTGTGAGATGATCAGACGAGATTTGTTTTGCAGTTTCTTTTAATTGATCAAGAGATTCTACAATATCTTGCTGTTTAATTGGAATTACAGAATTAAGAACTTTCAGAATTGAATAGACATAGCTTACAAATGATGCTCTAGGAGAATGAATAATTGGGATCTTTCTAAATTGAATTTTATTTTTTAAACAAAAAGATTCCATTTTACCACCAGAGGAAAACGCAATTTTTTTACAGTTTAATTTCTGTATAGATTCCAAAATCGTTAGAGTTTCTACAGTGTTACCAGAAACACTTGTTGTTACAACAAGTGTGTTGGAATCAACAGTTTTTGGGAGTAGATAACCCTTTACTATACTTACATGAACATCAGTTTTTGAAAGTATTGCAGAAAATAAATCACCTATAGCACCAGAACCGCCCATTCCAGAAAAAATAATATGGTTTATGTTATCAAAATCAATAGTTTCTATATCAGATTCATAAGATTCCTTGGCAAGTTGTGGCCATTTGTCATAGACTTGACATATTTTATTAGAATCAAATTTTTTTATTTCCCAACGCTCCATTTACTAAATTTTAATTTTTACCATATATGATTGAACCAATTTATTGATAGTAAGTTTTTTCCTAATCTCCAAATATATCAATAATTGTGAAATTAGATATATGATATATTCCACAGCGGATTTAAAGAAGTAAATATTAAATCCATATGAAATTGGTAAAAAAAAATAAAAATAAACCTGAGAGAGTAAGTAAGGATGAAGATATTAACAAAAATCAAACTAGAAATTTACCAAAAGAATGCATCAGTTGGATAGCGTTTATTTTTTCAATATCAGTTGTTTTAATTAGTTTTGTTCCTGTTATTTTTCCCGGAATTCTTGCTTTAGGTACAATTAAAATTCCAGGAATACAGCCAATAATCCCAAATCCTTTTGAATTTGGTACATGGTCAGGGGGAATAATTTTAGCAAATATCATCATATTTTGTCTTTTAGGTTTATACTTTAAACAAAAATTACCTCAATCAATATTATCTGTATTCAGAAGATTCTTTTTATTTGAAATATCCAAGAAGGTTGCATTAATTACACTACTAGTATTATTGATAATATACACTGCTGTAAGTGCAGGAGAATTAGCATACGAAGAAGAATTTGAAGACTACAAAGGAGTTAAAAATCGTCTTGAGTCTTGGTCTCCAGAACAAGTTATAACATCATTTGAGCCACATGTAAAGTATTTTTTCCTAACATCATCAATGGAGATTTTTGGGAATTATAAAGTAATTCCATTATTTGCAAGTATTGTATTATTGATTACAACTTATTTTATTACAAAGAGAATAGCTCAGAAAAGATTTGCGGGAATCATATCAGTGATAATTCTAATGCAAAGTAGCGTATTTTTGAAATATGATACATCTGTTTCTTACACAAATTTTTGGGTTTTATTTTATTTAGTTTCATTATATACAGTTTACAAGTTTTGGCCTCTATCGCCTGTATCTTATTTTCTTTCGATTCCTTCAAAGGCACTTACCATATTATTTTTACCAATGTCAATATACTTTATTCTTAGAAGCAGTATATCCAAAAAACAAAAAGCAATAACTGCTGGAGTTACTAGCATGATAATAGTAATTGGCGGAATAGCAATTGGAACAGATTCCTCAATTCAGGAGACACAAGAAGTATTTGAGCCTAATGAATTCTGGATGGGTTTTACATCTTTTTCATATCAACTTAGATTTGATGGACTTGTAATTCTTTTTATGATTCCACTAATTGTTGGACTATTCCTAATATCAAAAAGTGGAATAAGAAATGCTGAATCAATAATGGTGTTAATTGCGGGAATATTATTAATAGCCCCAATATTGACGGGATTTACCAATCAAACAAATCAACCATATAGATTTGTACCACTAGTAGTGTTTTTCGCAATAGGTGTTGGAGTACTATTATCTAAGAGACAGGTCGAATAAAAGTCCACATTGACTCTAGGATATCACCGGGAATTACTTGATATCCATCATGACTGAATCTAGCAAGAAGTATGGATTTTTCTTCAATACGATCATACAAAATAGTACTTGCTACTAGTCCTTCATAATCAAACGATTGTGACTGTACTCTTCTTATAATTTCATATTGTTTTCCATCAATTGTAATGATTGGAGAACTTCCTTGAGATGCTTCAAAATCTAAAAAGGAGTCAAGTGCGGGTAAATTCAAATGAGAGAATTTTGAGGATTCAAGATAGGTTACTAGTTGACCATCAGAATTTTTTATACTAGTTTGTACAAAAACAAAAATATCATTTTGAATTTCAGTTTGAAAAGAATTATCTATTAATGGTATTAATCCAAGAAAAAAAATCCCTAAAATTATAAATTTATTCATAGAATAGTTATCAAGCTAAGTATGATATTTAATTTGTTGTTTTTTTGATTATCTTTTTTCCAAGTAGATAATTATATAATGAAATATCTTCAGATTCATCTTTTGGTCCTATAATAACTGCAGAACCCTTTTTCATGAAATTGATTGACATTTCATTTGTTCGTAGAGATAATCCAAGATCACCTTGATTTTCTACCAAAAATTCTTTCGGTATTGTAATGTTTGAATTGAACAGATATTATTATGATAATTCACTGGAATCATTTTCATATGTTTACCAATAATATTATTGCAGCACATACACCCATTAAAGCAAACATATACTTTCTATATTTAGGATCACTTGTTCTCATATCATATATTAGACTAAAAGGCATTTAAGAATTAATATCACATCAAAATCAAATTAGATATATTTTTCACCCTTTTGCTTAGTGGTAATATCAACAATTTCATCTATTGTGGATATGAAGATTTTTCCGTCACCTAGTGAACCAGTGTGAGATACATCTGTAATTACAGAAACTATTTCATCTACTTTAGAATCATCAACTACAATAACAAATGTCAAGACATCATTGTAT
Organism: Candidatus Nitrosopumilus sp.; assembly: GCA_029861345.1. Lineage (GTDB taxonomy): Archaea > Thermoproteota > Nitrososphaeria > Nitrososphaerales > Nitrosopumilaceae > Nitrosopumilus. The sequence continues at coordinate 774 of JAOTZM010000006.1, read as the reverse complement.
CTTTCAATATAACGTCCTACACCAGGCTTGACAAGTCTTGGTCCTTTACCACGACCCTTTCCAGTGGTTATGGTTAAACCACCAATTCCAGTCTTTTGTAAGGCATCTACAATGTCTTTTTCTTTAGATGGAAGTACTATAGCCTCTATCTTCTTCATACAATTTTCTATGAGGATGATCTATAATAGTAATTTGAGAAAAAATATGTAAAGGATTTTTGTGTTTAATGTAAGGTTGAAATGCAAAAATTATGATAAAGAGTTTAGTGACAGGGTAAGCAATTTTTGTTCAAAACAATTTTTGTTCAAAACAATTTTTGTTCAAAACAATTTTTGTTCAAAACAATGTTTTATCATAGATACAGAGAATCAAAATAGAATAACCAATCGAAGTGATCAAAAATAAAATTCAGGAAGTAATTTGATAAAATGACAGATTGTTCTCTGAAAACTTTATCCTACAAACACAACTAATTAGCAAATGAATTCATTAACTAGACTTTCATTATATTAGCAATACTAACAATCATAAGATTAAGAGCAGAAAAGTTGAGATTCTAAATTAAAGAGCTGCTTCGCCTTTTGTGTTTTTTTGTATATCGATAAGCTCTTCTACATTAGTTACAATTATTTTTCCAATTCCAGCATTTGCTTGGATTGCTTCTACAATCTTCTCAACATCAGCATCACTAGATAGAATCAAAAGTGTATTGTTGTCTCCAAATTCTGAGAAATAGAACCAGTGTCCCATTTGATTTGGTTGCGGAAGATGCTT
>JAOTZM010000135.1 GCA_029861345.1 Candidatus Nitrosopumilus sp. | reverse complement strand
GAATTGATGTAGAAGTAAAAGGTTCAAATGATTTTGCAGATATGAAAGGTTCAAACATTGTTGTAGTTGTTGCAGGTTCTGGAAGAAAACCAGGAATGACAAGAATGGATCTTTTAAAAATTAATGCTTCTATTGTCAAAAGCGTTGTTGAGAATATTAAAAAATATGCAGATAACTCCATGATAATTCCAGTTACAAACCCACTGGATCCTATGGCGTACATCACTTACAAGGTTTCAGGGTTTGACAAGAGCAGGATATTTGGTATGGGCGGAATGCTTGACTTGTCAAGATTCAGACAATTTATCCGTGAAGCAACTGGGTATTCTCGTGACTCTATCAGAGCATTAGTAATTGGTGAACATGGAGAAAATATGTTGCCACTACCAAGATTTTCGTCAGTTTCAGGTATTCCATTATCAACTTTTCTTCCAAAAGAAAAATTAGAAGAATTAGTTCAGAATACGAAACAAGTTGCAGCCAAAGTTATTGAATTAAAGGGAGCCACAATACATGCACCTGGAAACGCAATTTCTGCAATTGTCGACTCGGTTGTAAATAATAGAAAGCAAGTCATTCCTGTAGCAACCTATCTTGATGGTGAATATGGTCATTCAGATGTTACAATTGGAGTTCCAGCAATCATTGGAAATAGAGGTGTTGAAAAAATTATTGAATTAGACCTAAATGATGAAGAAAGACAAGCCTTTGGAAAAGGGGTAGATAGTGTGAAAGGCGCCATCTCAGGTATTGACATCTAAGCCTTTTTTTATCCAAGCAAAGAAAAATAATCGTTGGAAATCCATGAAGTTTTAAAATCATTGGAAGCAGGTAGAATTTCAGTGAATGGTGCAAAAAAACTTCTCTCTCTATATTCAATTGAAGAGGTAGAAGGATTTGCAAAAATTGATGTCAACAGAAGATTGAGAAGAGGAATTCCAGAGATAATTTTTGCAGAAACAAAGGAGTTAGACGAAATTAAAAAAATTATAAAAAAAACCCTAGAAAAAACAAACTCGGTAATTGTGTCAAGGATTAAGAAACAAGATTATCCAAAAATTCTAGCATTTGCAAAGAGATCAAAAGTTAAAATAAAAACTGGAAAAAACTCATCATCATTACTGTTATTTAAAAAACCAATAAAATTTCATGGAGGAAAAGTAGGCATTCTTACTGCTGGAACATCAGACATAGGAGTCGCAGAAGAATCACGATTAATGTGTGAGACAATGAACTGCAAATGCATTACAAGTTATGACGTAGGAGTTGCAGGAATCCAGAGAGTTTTTCCCATTTTAAAAAAAATGATAAAAGAAGATGTTGATTGTATTATTGTGGCTGCAGGAATGGAAGGGGCTTTAGCAACACTTGTTTCTACCATGGTAGATATTCCAATTATAGGAATACCAACATCAGTAGGGTACGGATATGGGGAAAAAGGAATTGCAGCTCTTGCATCAATGCTTCAAAGTTGTTCATTAGGATTGTCAGTGGTAAATATAGATAATGGGATAGCGGCAGGAGGAATTGCAGCAAATATTGCAAATAGAGCTATCAGAAAAAAATGAAAAGATGAATTATTAAAATTTACAAATGAACGGGACAAATTAACCTCGTAAATCATATATAGCATACTTTAACGAGGTTTTGTAATTGGCTGGCAAACGTGTTGTACTAACTGCTGATCGTAGTTTAATGACTAATTATAGAGGAAATTTTCTGTATGGTTTTATTGCATGTGGGCCTTACGAAGTTTTACCTGAATGGGTGTTTGACAAAGTTTTCTGCCCCTCAGTTGAAACAGATCCCATTACAGGAGAGGTCAAGGTTGCTCAAGTAGGACTAAGACGGGTAGAGAGTTCATTACTTCAAGGGGGATATAAAAGAGAAGATGTTTTTCTTGCACATCCTGAAATGTTAGATAAGTCCATTGGGCCTGATACCAAAGTTGTAGGAATCAACGTAATGGACCCACTTGGGATGGCCCCGGTTACAACTACAATGTCACCAGAGAAATTATCCTATGTTGCAATGAAATTCAAAAAAATGTGTGCCAATATTATTCAGCTCAAAAAGAAATATGATTTCAAAGTAGTAGTTGGAGGTAATGGAGCATGGGAGTTAGCTAAATCCGACAGAATGAAAATTCATGGGCTTGATACAGTAGTTGTGGGGGAAGCCGATGAATTAGCAGTGGACTTGTTCCAAGACCTAGAGAAAGGAGACGCACCAGAATTAATGCATTGTTTTGTGAGAAACCTTGAAAACATTCCAGTCATTGAAGGTCCTACAATCAATTCTCTTATTGAGGCAATGAGAGGGTGTGGAAGGGGATGCGACTTTTGTGATGTAAATAAAAGATCAAAGAAAGATCTTCCTTTAGAGAGATTGCAACATGAAGCAAAAACTAACTTAGATTATGGATTTGATTCAATTTGGTTGCATTCTGATGAGATGCTACTTTATGGATGTGATAATAGAGACTTTGTTCCAAATAGAGACGCTATCACTGAATTGTGGAAAGGGCTAAAAGGATTGGGAGCAAACTTTGTTGGAACTACACATATGACATTCTCAGCAGTTGCAGCAGATCCTACACTAATGCAACAAATTTCACATATCAATAGACAAGACGAAACAGGAAGATGGCTTGCAACTAATTTGGGGATTGAAACAGTAGCACCTGCATTGGTAAAAAAACATCTTGGTGTTAAAACCAAACCATTTGCTCCTGAAGAATGGGGAAGTGTTGTTAGAGAAGGGGCAAAGATCCTAAATGAAAATCATTGGTTCCCAGCTGCAACAATTATCATAGGCTGGCCAGATGAAACTCCAGATGACATTCAATATACTATTGATATGATGAGTGACTTTAGAGAGATGAATTTTAGAGGATTAGTAGCACCATTGCTTTACCAAGACTTTAGTGAAAAGAATTCAATGCATTTTGGAAATTTGAATGAAGCACAATTTACTCTATTTTGGAAGTGTTGGGAAAACAACCTTCGTGTCATCAATGACATTATTCCAATTATTCTTAGAAATAAGACATATGGCCCACCAATGAAGGTCTTCATGTATGGCATTCTCAAAGCAGGAACTTGGGCAATTATGAGGTATCTAAGAGGATTGTGTAAAGATCTCTTCAACGGAAGAACTCCTGATGAGATCATTGACAAATATGCAAGAAGTAAATCAGTATCTGCCCCTAAGATTCAAACAAAGAAATTATAGATTGAGATCATCCATACTTCAAGATAGAATCAAAAAGATATCAGAAAAATTAAACCAGAAACAAGAGAATTCAATTTGAATGCAGATAGGAAGAGGTTTTGGTTGGGAAGGATTGAAAGTATAGATGATGGAGTAATGAATGAGCCTATGCCGTTGTCATTGAATTATTTTAAGAAAATAATATAGTTTTATGATAAAAAAAGAAAAGTTATTTAGCACTACCACAAAGTATTATCAATGTCAGTCGAATATTTTGAGTTTAACATTATTCCTGTAGACTATTTAGAAGAAAGAGTCACCACCATGATTGATAATGGGCTCACCATTTTGACGAGTGCGGCAGGTTACGGACTCTATGGTTTTTTAAAAATTAATTAACTCGAACAAATCGATCTAATTTCATCTCTTATTGTTAAGATGGATGTGTCCTTTCATAGTAATTCTATATCCATCTCCATAGATGCCTTTAACATACAAATCTAAAGGTTCAGTTTGATTTACTTTCTTTACAAATCCTTGTCCAATCAATTTAGTAAGAGTATCATGAGTTGAAGATTTTGGAATGTCTAAACCATGGGCGATGATAGAAAGATCTGTACAATATTCAGAACCCCTACGAAATGTATTGGTTTTAGATGCAATCATTCCAGCTTCTTCTATTGCTTTTATTTCCTCTTCTGAAAGTTCTAAACTAGAATATGGATATTTGAAAAATCTATCTAAGAAATTCAGGATTTCTATTTTGTATTCGGCATATTTTCCTTTTCTAGATTCTCTTACCATATTTTAATAAATCATAACTTACGTAATTACCTAGTCCTCTTCAAACATAGCACAAACCTAGGCACAAAAAGGGGGTTCTATTTTTATAGATTTTCAATAGCAACGTCTGCTATAGTATTTCGTTTTGGTGTTAGAGAGATAAAGTAAACTTTGTCTGCTCTCTCAATTCCTTCAACTTTTTTGTAAGACTTTGATGTAACATCAAATTCATAGACTCCTGGTTCAAGTGAACCTTTTGAATAAATCATTAGATATGTCTCTCCAGTTGACGGACTAAGTGGAATGAATGACATCACATAACCCTTGTAAGAGTTAATTGGCATTGTATTTTTCATTGGAGGAGCTGCTGATGCCATATACATGAAAATATCTTCAATTGTATCAAATTCTTCATATTCAATATGCATAAAATTACAAAATGTGTTTCAGTATAATAACCTACTAGAATGAAATTAGTAATAATTATTTTCTAGATTTCATATGCTTGTGAACTTTGATTCCAATTAATGCAGGTGCTGCAATATACATTCCCAAATTAAGTGCAATTACAGA
>JAOTZM010000134.1 GCA_029861345.1 Candidatus Nitrosopumilus sp. | reverse complement strand
GCTAGTTGTTTTGCAAATTTTTCATTAGCAACAGAGCCTACTATTTGAGTCAAAATAATATGCCTCCGTAAATAACCCCAATCATGAGATGTTTTCAAACGCCATGAATTTCCTTATTATCTCTTTCCTATCTGAAAATTTTTTGTGTCTAGGAACGTATTTATTTCAAAATTCAAGAGTCATCCTAATGACGATCAATAAGGAGAAGCTTGCAAAGAGACAGGAAGTAAAAGAACACAATCCTGAATTTCTAAGACCTGAAAGTTGGCGTTATGTTAGACTTCAAACTAATTGGAGAAAACCAAAGGGTATTGATCATCATCAAAGAAAACAAAAGAGCAGAGGTCGTCCAGGTCTTGTTAAAGTTGGATTCGGAGGACCTAAGGAAGCAAGGAGATTACATCCATCAGGATTTACAGATAATTTGGTTCATAATCTAGCAGATTTAGAAAAATTAGATCCAAAGAAAGACGGCGTCAGATTTGGACACAGTGTTGGTACTAGAAAAAGAAAAGAGATTGTTGCAAAAGCAATTGAAGGTAAATTCAAAATTTTTAATGCGAGAGTGAGTGTAAGTGGTAGTAAATCTTAAAGCTAAGAAGAGACTAGCATCTAGAGTTACAGGTGTTGGTGTTCATAGAATAAAATTTGACACTGATCATTTAGATGACATTGCAGATGCAATTACCAGAGAAAATATTCGAAGTCTCATTACAGCAAATACAATTAAAATTAAATCATTTACAGGTACATCAAGAGGCAGAGCCCAGACAAAGAAAATTCAAAAAAACAAAAGAGGTACAACTCAAGGTTCCAAACAAGGTAGAAAAGGAGCACGAGTAGGCAAGAAAGAGGTGTATGTAGCCAAAGTTCGTTCGCTAAGACGATTACTAAAGATTGCAAAGGACAGAAAGGATTTGACTAATCCAGAATTTTGGAATCTATACAAAAAAGTTGGTGGAAATACAGTTAGAAACAAAGCACATCTTAGAACTTTGATGGACGAAATCAAAACAAAAAGAAAAGACTAGAATCTATAAATTTTATTTTCCAAATCTATAATTTTGCCATCTTTAATTTCAATGCCTTCATCGTTTAGCATTTTTGTTTTGATGTGTTCTCCGTATGCATAACCACCAATCTTTCCAGTAGACATTACAACCCTATGACATGGAATGATTACAGGATAAGGATTTTTGTTCATTATTCTTCCGACTACTCTCTGTCCATTTTTCAATCCAACAGCTTTTGATAGTTCACCATAAGTTGTGATTTGTCCTTTTGGAACCTCCAGTAATTTTTTGAAAACCTTTTGCTCAAGATTCAAAGTTTGATTACCTCAAGTTCTGTTGAGTTTAGAAGATCAAGTACCTTTTGTTTATTTGGTCCCAATCCAGCCCAATCAAGGAGTGCAGTTTTTGCCATACTGTTTTGTGCAATAATATGAGAAAATAGTTCCCCATCAAGATTATCTAATGCGTGCTTTGGAATTACTGTTCCAAGTGCATGCTTTCCATCAAGTAACTCATCAGTAAATTTTGCAGGGTAGTGAGTTCCACCAAAACAAATAGCGACAGGATTTTCTTTAGCAGGTTCTCTCATCACTTGGTCAACCAAAGTCGCTACTGAATTGCACAAGGAAACATCATTCCATTGTTTTTCAGTCGTACCTATCTCAATAAATATAGAAGGTTTAGTCAGGGCCGTAGGTCCGTGATGTGTTGTCTCAATAGTAATTTGAAACTCTGAGAATTTTGACTGGTTTTTCTTTAAACTCTGAAGATATGCCTTTTGAAGGTGGGGATGAGGGATAGCAACCTGTCTATCATTTCCGCCAAATTTTGCTTCTGAAAAATTTCCAGTACTATGGCAAGTCAATGCCAATACACCGGATTCAGCAGCATGTTTTGAGAGAAATACAAATCCGTCATAATCGTATTTTTCTTCCAACCAATCAGCAGAGATAGCTGGAGTTGAAATAATTAGCAAATCATAATATTTTCCTCGAAAAATATTATTCTCTTGAGTCATTTCTTTTGAAAGAAATTTTGCCATGTTATGACCTGCAGGGTCATCTTGATACGAAACTAGTAGCTCCATGAGATAAGAGATATAAGGACACCTTATTAATTTCCAGCAATGAACCCAAGGCAAACTTTGAGAAATATGGCAAATACCATGAAAATGGCCAAGAAACCGGACAAAGATGAGTATCAACAGCATCTTAGATTGGTATTATTGGGGATAGCTGGAGTTGGAGCTATTGGATTTACTATACAGTTTGTCTTTTCTGTAATTACATTTGGTAGGTAAAATTGTCTGAAGAAATAAAATCACATTTGTTTGCAATTAGAACTACTGGTGGGCAAGAAAAAGTAGTAATGAGATTACTAGAGGCAAAAGCCAACGCCAACCAGATTAACATTCAATCAGTTTTGTTAGTGGATAATCTAAAAGGCTATGTCGTAATCGAAGCAATCAACCCAAGTGACGCATACATGGCAGTAGAGGGAGTAAGACATATTCGCGGTCAATTAAGAGGGGAATTAGAATTCAAAGATATTGAAGGATACCTAATCAAGAAATCAACAGTCTCACAATTAGCAGTAGATAACGTAGTGGAAATCACAGGAGGTCCATTCAAGGGAATGAAAGCAACAATTACTAGAATTGATGTTGAAAAAGAAGAGGCAACAGTAGTTTTACTAGATGCATCATATCAATTACCAGTTACAGTAGACGCAAACTATCTCAAACTATCAAGTGAGGCTTAGGAAGGATTAAATTTTTCATATTGAGGCTATAAGACATGGGAGAACAAAAAGTATCAGCACTTGTAACTGGAGGAGGAGCATCTGCAGGTCCACCATTGGGTCCAGCATTAGGTCCTCTAGGAGTTAACATCATGGAAGTAATCAAGGCAATTAATGATAAGACAAAAGACTTTGAGGGAATGAAAGTCCCTGTAACAGTTGTAATAGATAGTGATACAAAAAAATATGAAATTGAAATTGGTATTCCTTCAGCTGCCGCACTAATCATGAAAGAGGCCGGAATCCAAAAAGGCTCAGGAACATCAGGTACCGATTGGGCAGGAGAAGTTACAATGGAGGCAATACTCAAAGTAGCAAACACAAAGCTAGAGAAATCTTATGCGTCTTCACTAAAATCAGTTGCAAAGACCATCATTGGTACATGTCTGGCATTGGGTGTTAAAGTAGAAGGAAAGACTCCAAAAGAGATTACTACCGAAATCAATGAAGGCAAATGGGATGAGAAATTCCAATAATTATTGAATCAGATAAACAGGATCTTTATCGGTTTTTTGTAATTCTACAAAGGTTTCAGTATTTTGAATACCTTCAATTTTTCCAATTTTTTCAATAACTACTGAATGAAGAGACTCCAAATTCTCTGCATAAACCTGAATCATTATATCAAATCTGCCAGTTACCTCTGAGATTGAGACAACCTCTGGGGTTTCCATGAATTTTTTATGAATGGCATCTTTGTATTTGGGATCTCGATTAATTCCAACTGAGGCCTTCACCCCAATACCTAGGAGAGAATCGTCAATTTCTACGGTAAATTTCTTGATCAATTTTTTTTTCATCAGTCTCTTAATCCTGCTATAAAGCACAGAAGCATTGATTCCAAGTTTTTTTGACAAAGTTGGAACAGAGATAGAGCCATCTTTGGTTAATTCAAAAAGCAATTTCATGTCAAGATCATCAAATCTGTGCATTGCCGTAGAAAGTTGAGATTGTGATTTAATATATGTAGGTTTTGATAACGATTTACTTTTGAATTTCAACTATTTTGTAGAAAATATGTAATTTTTTTAAAATAATTGATATTAAGAAATCTCAACCTCTAAACGATTTTAAGTAGGCTTTCTCGAAAATGTTCGTAATGATTACAGAGGCCCAGCTTGCTGAAATGATTAAAGAAGCCAAGACTTCAACCAAACAGAGGAAATTCAAGCAGTCCATAGAGTTGATCATCAATTTTAAAGATATTGATGTCAAGAAGGGATTTGCTCTAAATGAGGTAGTCCAGCTTCCAAAGACAAGCTCACCTGCAACTGTTTGCGTTATGGCCACAGGAGATATGGGCCAGAAGGCAAAACAGGCAAACGCTGATGCAGTAATTGGTACTGATGAATTAGATAAATTTGCAACTAACAAGAGAGAGTCTCGAAAATTCATTAACAAATATGATTTCTTTTTGGCAGACACCCAGGTCATGCCAGTTGTCGGAAAAACTTTGGGTCAGTTATTAGGTCCTAGAGGAAAGATGCCAACGCCAGTTCCATTTAATGCGCCTATTGAATCATTTTTACAGAGATTTAGATCATCGATCAAAGTTAGAACCAGAGCATCACTATCCATGGCATGCAAAATTGGAGACGAGTCAATGGAAGATGCAGACCTGGCAACAAATGCACATGCTATTCTTAGTGCAGTAGAAAAGAAATTACCAAATGGAGAAAGAAACATGAAAAGAATTATGATAAAAACTACAATGGGCAAGCCAATAAAACAAGTACAAGAGGTCAAGAAGAAATATGCATGAAAATAGAACTA
>JAOTZM010000133.1 GCA_029861345.1 Candidatus Nitrosopumilus sp. | reverse complement strand
ATGCAATTAAATGCACAGAATGTTCATGGATTGATGAGAGAAAACTTTCTTCAAACTTTGGCAACAGTGATTTCATAAATTTGAGAGATTAGGAAATGATTCATGTTTCGTTCCAAGGTGAACGAGGAGCATATAGTGAAGATGCTGCAAGGTCATTTTTTAAAGAAGAAATTGAAACTGTACCATTTGTTACCTTTGCAGAAGTCTTAGAAAACACCTCTATTGATAAAACAGATTATGCAATTTTGCCTGTAGAGAATTCGTTGGAAGGAAGTGTAGGTGAAAGCTATGATTTGTTGTATTCAACATCTCTTAATGCAACAGGTGAAATCTATCATAGAATAGAACATTGTTTAATAGGAATTGGTAAATTGGATGAAGTAGATACCGTTTATTCACATCCGCAAGCTCTTGGCCAATGCAGAAAATTTATTGAGACACACAATATGAAAATAATTCCTGCATATGATACAGCAGGTAGTGTAAAAATTGTTAAAGAATTAAACAAGAAAAATTATGCCTGTATTGCCAGTAAAGCAGCATCAGGTATTTACAATATGCCTATTATTGCTGAAAATATCGCAAATAATCTAAATAATTATACTAGATTTCTGATCTTATCTAAAAAAAAATCATCTGAAACAGGAACTGACAAAACATCAATTATTTTTTCCATTAAAGATGAACCAGGTTCATTATACAGGATTATAGAGAATTTTCACAAGAATAGTGTTAATCTTACAAAGATAGAATCCAGACCCACTAAAGAAAATACATGGGAATATAATTTCTATGTAGATTTTGAAGGACATGAAAAAAATCCGCAGATTTCAGAAATGCTTGATAGAATAAAACATGAATCCCTCTTCATGAAAGTTTTAGGTTCCTATCCTTCTGCAAAACTAAGCTAAAACCCTTTGGGTTTTCTTAATGAGAAGCCCATACTAAATCCAATGATTACGATGCCTGACGTAATCACCATGATATCAAAGGTAAATCCAATTGGGTTAGGAGTCTGTTCAGTTACTGCAGTAATTTCTAATTCATTATTTCCGGTATTTTGAATTTTGATTTTTGTATCTCCATCTTCTGAATGAATCCAATTCAACTTTAATTCATTTTTATAGGAGGTGTTTGGAATCTGTTTTCCATCACCAGGACTTTCAAGTTTAAGATCAAAAGTATCACCAATAATTTTTAAGGATTGTGATGCATTTACAGGTCCGGGAATTGTTAAGAATATCGGATCGCCTACTTCTAGAAAAAAATGTTCGTTTACAGTAATAGTAGGTCCAATTTGTGAAAGTAAAGAGTAGGCACCAAGGGCAATAATTGCACTTCCAACGATTAATCCAATAATAGTTCTCTTAGTTAACACAATAAAATTATTCTAGATACTGCTTAAAAAATTAACTACAGTACATTGATTCCATAATAGCATTAATTTTGTCTTTAAGCAGCTCAATCAAGTAAAAAACAATATTTCTTGTGGTTTCATATTAGATATTGTTTAACTCGTTTCATTATAGGTTAAGAAAAAATAAACTAGTTGTATTGGGTTTCCCATGTTCCCAACATAACAGTTTCCCGATCAAACGAATCAGGATTTAGTTTTTGTTTTAAAATTTGTTGTTCCATCTGTATCTAAAAATATATTTGGTTTAAACAAAGTAATAAACTAAATCTATATAGAATACTGTTCTATACGCGAAAATTTAGAAATGAGTTAGATGATTAACTTTATCTTATCTTTGGAATTTCTCAAAGTTTGAAAATGGAAGAAAGGTCATATCTATTTTATTAAATATCATCAAATTAATGATCTATTTCCCATTTTGTTATTTTTTGAAAAATGTCTGAACATAATCGACAAGATACAATATCTAATTAAATAAAATGATTACAAAATAGAGAGAAATATACTCAAGAGAATCAAAAATTAAATTTTTACATTAAAGAAACATCATGAGGCTGGCTTTCTGCAAATCCAGCTCTAGACATTTTGATAAACTCTGCATTTTCTTGCATTTGGGATATGGTATGCGCACCACAATAGCTCAAGCCAGAGCGGAGACCACCTGTAAGTTGTTTTAGAATATCAGTTACAGTTCCTTTGTAAGGGACCATGGCCTCAACTCCTTCTGCAACATAATCATTAAGATCATCATCAAATGAGATTGATCCTGTTTCTTTGGATTTTCTGCCAATAGAAGCAGCAAGTGAGGCCATTCCGCGATAAACTTTGAATCGTTTTCCATTTTTTGTCAAAACAGTACCTGGTGATTCATCAGTACCTCCAAGCATACTACCCACCATTACTGATGAAGCGCCAGCAGCTAGTGCCTTTGTTGCATCACCAGAAGTTCTCGTACCACCATCAGAGATTATTGGAATACCATGATCTTTGCCAATTTTTGCACAATCCATTACTGCTGTTAATTGAGGTACACCAGAACCGGTAATTACTCTAGTAATACAAATTGATCCAGAACCTACACCAACCTTTACTGCATCAACTCCGGCTTTTATCAAATCTTCAGCACCTTGAGCAGTTGCAATATTACCTGCAATTAATTCACAGTCTGGAAATGCTTTTTTGATATTACGAACTGTGCTTATTGCATTTTCGCTATGACCATGTGCTATATCAACAACAAGTACATCAGCGCCTGCTTCTAGAAGGGATTCACTTCTTTCTAAAAAGTCACCTTTTACACCAACTGCTGCTCCAACTAATGGTCGTCCTTTCTTATCTTTGGATGCATTTGGATAATCAGCATTATTTGTAATATCCTTACTTGTAATCAATCCTTTGATAATTCCTGAATCATTAATTACGGGTAATTTTTCAATTCGGTGTTTGTGTAAAATATCTTTTGCTTCATCTAATGTAACACCTGGTTTTGCTGTAACTACATCCTTTGTCATAACATCTTGAATACCACCATTTGGATCAGCAAATAGTAAATCTCTTTCAGTCACTATTCCTACCAATTTAGAATTAGAATCAACAACTAAAAGACCAGAAATTTCTTTTTCATCTGCATAGTCAACAGCATCTTTGATGGATTTGTCTGAAGAAATAGAATATGGATTTTCTATCATTACACTACCCGAACGTTTTACTTTGAGAACTTCATTGGATTGTTCTTGGATACTCAAAAATCTGTGAATGGTTCCTATACCCCCTGCACGAGCCATAGTTACAGCCATAGAAGATTCAGTTACGGTATCCATATTTGCACTTACAAACGGAATATTAATTGAGATATTTCGAGATAATTTAGTGCTCAGATCGGTTTGACTTCTACTTGTAATATCTGAATATTTGGGTACAAGAAGAACGTCATCAAAAGTTAATCCCTCTTTGAATTCCAATGAAACCTTGTTAAGAAAGTTAAAGATTGATTATAAGCCTTTGTGTTATTTTGAGAGTTTCGAAGCTATTGTTATTGCATCTTTTGTTGCTTCTACATTATGAGTACGTACAATATCAGCACCATTTAAGACAGAAATGGCTTCTGCAGCTATTGAGCCAAATAACCGATCAGAAGGATTTTCTTTTCCCAAAAGATCTCCTAGGAACGATTTGTTGGAAACTGAGATTAAAATTGGATAACTTTGTTTTATCGAATCCAAATTTTTTATTATTGATAGATCTCTTTTTACCCAATCTGATTTAATTTTTGTAAAAAATGGATCTTGTCCAGTTTTTCTAAAAAATCCAATTGCGGGATCTAATACAATTTTTTCAGATGGAATTAATGATTTTTTTGCAATTTTCAGACTTTCTCTAAGAAGTTTTTTGGTTGTAGTTACAGTATTCCCAAAAACAATTTTTGAATCATATGCACATAAAATTAGAGATGGAGTAAATTCTGAAATAACCTCTTGCATTTTTCTATCATATTTTAATCCAGAAATGTCATTGATTATCTCAATACCATTTTCTAAAGCATCTCTTGCAACTTTGGACCTACATGTGTCAACAGAGATTGGGAGATTGGAGATATTTTGAATTATTTTAATTGCATCAAGAATTCTTTTTGATTCAACTTTTTCTGATATTGCTGTAGATAGATAAGGTGCAGTAGACATACCTCCAACATCGATAAAATCTGCACCTTCATTTTCCATCTGTTTTACAGTATTTTTTATGTGAATTTTTGTTGTCTTAACAGATTTTTTGTAAAATGATTCAGGACTGATGTTAAGAATACCCATGATACGTACAGGGTTTTTTCTACCCACACCTACATTTCCAATTCTAGTCATAGGGTTTATCAAAAACTAAGGCAATTTGAGTTATATGATGATTTCAGGTTGGAAAAAGAGGTATTCGGATATTTTGAAAGAATTCAAGTACAGTGAAAAAAGGGATAGAGAATCGGCCATGCTTTTAAACTCAATTATAAAAAAATCAGACGTTAATGAAAAAATTACTAATCTGGTTAAAAATAAAACTGTTTTTGTGATAGGTTCAGGACCTTCATTATCAACTGCTATTCCAAAATTAAAAAATTTCAAACAATCAATAAAAATTGCTGCAGATAGTTCCGTTAAACCGTTAGTAGAAAATGGAATTATTCCAAA
>JAOTZM010000132.1 GCA_029861345.1 Candidatus Nitrosopumilus sp. | reverse complement strand
AGTACAGGACCTGGCCTTCCAGTTTCTGCAATAAAAAATCCTTTTTTTACAACCTCAGGTATTTCATCAGCTGTTCTTGGTTGAAATGCATATTTTACAACAGGATTTGCCATACCAATTATATCACTTTCTTGAAATGCATCTCTTCCAATCATTTCAACAGGCACTTGTCCAGTTACAGCAATCATTGGTGCAGAATCAGCTTGTGCTGTTGCAATTCCGGTCAATATGTTAGTAGCACCTGGTCCGGATGTTGCAAAACAAACACCAGGTTTTCTGCTAACTCTTCCAAAACCATCAGCCATATGAGCTGCTGATTGTTCATGTCTTGCCAAAATGTGTCTAATATCACATCTGGCAAATTCATCATACATTGGAAGATTTGCGCCTCCCGGTAGACCGAAGACTTGTTTGACGCCTTCTTTTTCCATGGCCATCATCAAGGCCTTTGCACCTGTCATAGTTTCCATTTTATTCATCAAGTCAATCACCATAATTTTAATCAAGTAAAACCCTGCAATTGCAGGATTCTAATTCAGAACCTCCAGTAGAAGGATTTGAGAAAAAACTACTGGATTGAACATGTACCAAAAAGAAATCATACTATTAATAAAATTATCTGAATATGAGTATTTTTAGTCAAATTAAATAATTTTTAGATGCAATACCAATGTTATTTATTTGAAAAATCATTTAATCATAGAAATGATTCATGAGTATTTACTTGTCTAAATGTCTGACCTTAGATGAGGCGGTGGATGTAAAAATAACGATAACAAATAATTGAGATTAAAAATATACTCTAACATTTAGTTTGCAAAACTAACATCCAAAGAAAATCAATTCTTCAAAGTAATTAGCATCATAGCATTAGAGAGATCATCCGATTTTGCCTTTTAGTTTAATTTCTTCAGACGTATTAGATGGCGTAGATCTGTCTACATATCTAAGCTCATACCAGTCACCAATGTGAACTGGTTTCCCATCTACAGTGCGAGGAATTTTTATTATTACTTCAAAGACCCCGCTATTGTCTCCTGTCTCCAGTAGAAATGATGCATTTGCATCAAATACAGGATTGTTCAATGTGGTTCTTATTCCTCCCTCTCCTCTATACTCTAATCTGTTTAATGGAATCCTATCTACGTCCTTTGAGTCAAGATTTGCATCAGGTTCATAAATTCTTACAGTAAATTTATGACCAATTCTTGTTTTGCTATCACCAGATGTTTGTACTTGGGCATATGTTTGAGAAAGAGGTATTGATTTTACACTAACTCGCTGTTCTCCTCCAACATCAGACTCATCGAAATATCTTATCTCAACCACATCATCCTGGCTTAATGGTTCCCCGTTTATAGAATCAGGGAGTTGTAACCTAACAAAAAATTCTCCAGTGGTAGGTCCAGTTTCAATCATTGTGTCTGGCCCTTCAATAGGAATTCCATTTATAAAAAACTGCAATACATTGCTTGTTTTGATAATATCTACACCATTTCGATTGATGTTCAAGTCATCATCAGCAATATAGAAATTTACTACTGAGCCTTTTGATGCAGGAATATTTGTAATCTGTGGTGCTGATGTGGTTCCAGTGTTTCCAGATATTGTTGAACCAGCACTAACATTTGGTAAAGGAACTACATCTTTAATTTCTATTATCTCTTGAACAAATTCCCGTAAGACGGATTTAATGTAGTCTCGCTCTTCTAATTTTAAGACAGTGGTAGGACTTAGACACGCAGGTTTATCAGAATAAAGTACCACCAAAGTATATCCAGATTTACATCGTATATCATTAATTTCAACTCCGCTTTTCAATTGCTTTTTAGGAGATTCGATATTGTCTGCAAAAGATAATTCCAAAAAACCCACACTGAAGAAAAATGAAACTATTATTGCAATAACTGAAAGTTGAAAAATTCTATTAAACACCAAATTAATTGGCCAATTAAGGTTAAAAAAGTTAGGCACAATTTACATGTCCAATCAAACATTTTTTTTGTTTCAAATTTCAGAGTGTAAGTACAAATATTTTGGAAGACAGTTAGAGTGAACTTCAAAATTTCTCAAAAAATCTTGATTTAGATTACAATTAGACAGAAGATTTAAACTCATAATTTTCATATCTGGAGTAGTCGTTTTGTCAGATAGTGAAGAAATCATAAAAATTATTGAGACATTATTTCAAGCAGGAATTACAAAAGACCTATCTCAACTCAGAGACATCCATCTAAATGATCCAAAATTTTCTAGCTTTAGTGATTTACCACCATATGATCTCAAAGATTATCAAAATACAATAGAGCTAGAAGAATTACGATTTGTAAGCATCTCAGATTATACTTATGAAATAAAAAATCCAAAAATTAGTATATTTGGAGATGCAGCAGTTGTTGCAATAGAATTAATTCAGAAAGGAATGCTAATTGACAATAAGGCATACACTGGAGAACATATGATAATTAATGGACGTGCAACATTTGTTTTAGTAAAACAACCGACATGGAAAATTGCACATATTCATCTCTCAAAGATTTAATGACAATTAGTTCTTTGTGGGATTTGAATTGTTTGATTTGTTTTGATTAGGTGTGTTTGATTTGTTTTGATTAGGTGTGTTTGATTTGTTTTGATTAGGTTTCTTAGTCTTTGTTTTTTTGTTTATTTTTTGAGTTTTCGTTAGCTAGTTTTTTGTAGAGGTTGAATGCTTGTTCAACATTTAAGTTTCCATGAACTATTGCTCTTACTGCGCGAATCATAGCAACAGGGTGTTCTGATTGCCAGATATTTCGACCCATATCAACACCAACTGCACCACCTTTGATTGAGTTGTATGTTAATTGTAAAGCATCACGTTCAGGAATTTTCTTTCCTCCTGCAACAATAATTGGAACAGGGCAGGATTCAACAACTTTCTCAAAATTATCACAATAGTATGTTTTAACAATATGTGCTCCTTGCTCGGCTGCCACTCTACATGCCAATGACAGATATCTTGCATCTTTACCCAATTCTTTTCCGACTGCAGTTACAGCCAAAACAGGAATTCCATACTGTTCTGCCTCACTAACTAATTTTCCAAGATTTACAATAGTTTGATATTCATATTTTGAGCCAACAAAGATAGACATGGCAAGTGCACTAGCATTCAGTCTAATTGCATCCTGAATGGAAACCGTAATGTCCTCTTGAGATAGGTCTTCTCCAATAATACTAGAACCTCCAGAGACTCTCAATACCATTGGAGTACTAGTGGTTGCTGGAACAGATGTTCTCTGAACACCTCTTGTAACCATTAAGGAGTCGCAATATTTCAAAAGAGGCGCAATTACATTTTTGGGATTCTCTAATTTTTCAGTTGGACCAAGAAAATATCCATGGTCAACTGCCAACATTAATGCACGATTATTTTGTGGTTTAATGATATTTGATAATCTGTTTTTTAATCCCCAATCCATTTATCTTCGATTTTGAAAGAATGGAAATACCTTTCTTAAGCCTTTCTTATTTTGTTATGATTATTTTCATTGCATCATCACCACTACGTGCATGATCAAATGCTTTTTGAGAATCAGTAATGGGATAGGTATGTGTGATTAATTGTTTAACATTAATTTTAGAGGATTCAATAAGATTAAGAGATTCTTGAGTATCTTTATCAGAAGCAGCATAACTAGTAACAAGTGTAATCTCTTTGGAATAGATTTTACTCATATCCAAATCTAATTTAGCCTCTTTTGAAGGAACGCCAAACATCATTACAGCGCCTCCTTTTCGTACCATACTAATTGCATCTTCAAGTGCTTTCAGATTGCTTGTGGCTACAATTGCCACATCTACTCCTCTTCCATCAGTATGATCTAAAATCTTTTGTTTTCTATCCTTATCCATTGAATGTATTGATTGGGTGATATTGAATTTTTTGGCAAAATCTAGCCTAAAGTCATTCACATCAAAGCAGAAAATTTTGGAGAATTTCTTTGCTTGAGCTAACATGACATGCATCATTCCAGTTGGGCCTACACCAAAAATAGCAACAGAATCACCTTCACGATGATGGAATTTTGTCCACGCCCTTACACAACAAGCTAATGGTTCAATCATTGCAGCTTCTTCAAAGCTTAAAGAATCAGAAATCTTCAGAATACCACCATGAGTAACATTCCATGCTGGAACAATATATTCTTCAGACAAACCACAAGGTGAAAGATTGGTTTCATAGTATTTGGGACACATTGTTTCATTGCCATGATTACACAGATGACAATCATAGCAAGGAACATGATGATGAGTAAAGATTCTGTCATCTTTTTTGAATTCTGTTACATCAGAGCCAACATCTAAAACTATACCTGCTGGTTCATGACCTAAACGCATAGAAGGTTGGCCGTATTGACCAAATACTTTTTCCAAATCAGAACCACAAATTCCACAAGCATACATCTGCACTAAAACATCACCAGACCCCAACGTTGGTTTTTCTATGTCATCAACAGTGATTACTGATGGTTCTTTAACAGATGCAGTTTTCATGGTAAGCCATCGAGATATTGATTATAAGTAGATTAAAAGAATTACACACCAAGAATCTTCTTTAGCATTAATCTATAA
>JAOTZM010000131.1 GCA_029861345.1 Candidatus Nitrosopumilus sp. | reverse complement strand
GGCCTCCAGTTCCAACAACACATACCTTGGCATTTTTTAATTTTAGTTGTCCTTGATAACCAATCTCTTCAAGCATTACCTGTCTTGAAAATCTATCAAGTTCTTTAGAGGATAATTCTTCTGAGCCTCCAGCTACTGCAGGTAAAATGTAAACTTCGTCACCATCTTTTAGAGCAGTTTGCATACCACCAGAAAATTTTGCATTCTTTCCATTAATGTAGATGTTAATCAATGAGCGAGGTGTCCCATCATTTTCCAATACTCTTCTTTTAAAATCATCACCCATTGATTCAGCAATTTTTGCAAATGCATCAGATAATGAATCAGATGAAATCTCAGTTTTCTTTTCTCCTCCTCCTTGATTCAAAACAGAAGGGATTGTAAATGTAATATTTGCCACTAGTTTACTACCGCCGATATTTCCCCTACATCTGCCTTCATTACTGTTGGTTTTTGTAAAACTTCCATAATTGCCTCAGTGGCCTTGAGGCCATTGCCAGTAACATAGCATATCACTTTATCATTTGCATCAATTTTACCTTGTTCCACCATTTTTTGAAGAACAGCTACTGACACTCCACCTGCAGGCTCTGTGAATATTCCTTCAGTCTTTGCAAGTAATAAAATTGCATCAAGGATTTCCTTGTTGTTTGATTCTTCAGCAAATCCATTGTATTGCTGTAAACGTTTCAAAACATATCTACCATCACCAGGATCCCCAATTGCTAAACTTTTTGCAACAGTGTCAGGATATTCAACTGGAATTACCTCACTACTATTTTTCTTAAATGCATCAACTATTGGTGCACAACCATGTGGCTGCGCTGCAATCATGTGCATGTTTGAAACATCGCCAAGTAATGAAACACTTTGCAATTCTTCAAAACCTTTGCATATTGCATTTAGCATTGCACCACTACCAACTGGGACTATCAATTGGTCAGGAACTTGCCAGTCAAGTTGTTCTGCTACTTCATATGCAAGAGTCTTAGAGCCTTCAACATAGTAAGAACGCATATTGATATTTACAATGCCAATACCTTTACTGTCACCAATTTGTGCAGCTATTCTATTTGCATCATCATAGGTTCCATCAACTGCGATATAGTTTGCACCATATGACAATGCTTGTGTAATCTTTGCCATTTCAATATCACTTGGAGCGAAGATGTGACATGGAAATCCGCCTTTTGCTGCATGAGCTGCAGTAGCAGAGGCTAAATTTCCTGTAGAAGCACAACCAACAGCTGACAGGCCAAACTCTTTTGCTTTAGATACTGCAATTCCTGCAGGTCTGTCTTTAAATGAGAATGTTGGATTTACAGAATCATTTTTGATGTAGAGATTTTTTAATCCTAGTTTTTCTCCGAGCTTGTCTGCTTTTGTTAAAGGAGTCATTCCAGCATCAATGCTTACAATATTTGATTTTTGTTCTATTGGTAATAATTCAAAATATCTCCAGTACGTTTTTTCGCGATTAGTAAACGTGTCCTTTGAAACAGGAGGAAAATCATACTTTACATCCAATGGGCCGAAACAGTCATCACAAATATACTTGAAAGTAGACTCGTAATCCTTTTTACATTCCCTACATTGTAGTGATATTCTAGCCAAGAACAATTCTTCCTTTTATAATATACATAAAAAATCCTAATATCAAGTTAAGTAACACTTAATTTTAACCAATAAAAAATATAATGAAAATTCTCCACAGATGATGAAGAAAATTAGTAGAAAAAAGACTATTTTGGAAATAATTGATGAAAAATCAAATTTTAAAAGATTTTTTATTATCAGGAAGGTTTTTAGTGATTTTTGAAAAAATAAATTTGTGAAAAATAGCAAAGTTGTAATTCCAGTTGTAGTTGGATTAATCATTGTAATTGTAGGAATAGCTGCAATGAGTAATCAAGAATCTAATATTATAGAAGTTGAAGATGTTCTAGATAAGGAATTAAGACCAAACGAAGAGAATACACCAGAGATTCAAGAAAAGTTAGAAGAAATTGAAAAAATAAATTTAGAAAATGAATATTCACCCAAACCAAGAGAATGGCTTACATCAGGACCATTTCAAATTGATCGCAGTGAATATGTTTTAGGAGAGAAAATTTTTCTGGTAATTGGCGGATTAAATGAGGATGAAAAAGGACAGGTTGCTTTTCTTAGACCATTAAACATGACACATCAATCTGTTTATTTGACAGTCCCATTTGATGGCACTACAAAATCTGGATTTAATTACTATGTAGAACCTCAGCTTTCTAAAAATAGAGGATTCTGCACTGCAGATGATTTTGTTGGAAATTGGAGAGTTGTTTTTAGAGGAACTGATTACCCGGATTTACAATTTAGAATAACAGAAGATATTCTTCCAGGAGATGAAGAAGATTATCAACCAGTATGTTAATTTATTTTTCCAAAATATTATGAAAACATACTCGTTCACCTAAATGACAGGCAGGACCTGATGGTTCAACAAGATAAATTATTGCATCTGAATCACAATCAACTAAAATTTCTTTGATTTTTTGAGTATTGCCAGACTCTTCGCCTTTCATCCAGAGCTTATTTCTGGAACGACTCCAAAACCAAGAATTCCCAGTTTTTTTTGCAAGTGCCAGAGATTCTTTGTTTGAATAAGCTAACGTCAAAACATCTTTCGAGCTTGCATCTTGAACAATTACCGGAACCAATCCACCGCTTTTTTCAAAGTCTATGTCATCAATTGTTTTTTGCATATTTTAAGAGTAAAAATAGGTTTTATAACCTTACAGGAATTTCTTTTTCTTTAAGGTATTTTTTAACTCCTTTTACTCCATGAGTTTCATAATGAAAAATAGAAGCAGCTAAAGCAGCATCAACATTTGATTTTTTAAATACATTAACTATATCATCAGGTTTTCCACAACCACCCGATGCAATTACAGGAATAGATACAGAATCAACAATAAATTTTGTGAGTAAAATATCATAACCATCTTTTGTGCCATCTTTATCAATACTAGTAAGAAGTATTTCTCCCGCTCCAAGGTTTTCTGCTTTTTTTGCCCAGTGAATAGCATCAATTCCAGTCTCTTTTTTACCACCATAAATGAAAACTTCAAACCAGAATTTTTTCTCATTTTCTGTAAAAACTGTTACATTATCTTCAAGATCATAGTTTCTTTTTGCATCAATGGCAACTACTATACATTGGCGTCCAAATAATTCCATTAATTCAGTAATTACTTTAGGATTCTTTATTGCTCCTGTATTGATACCAACCTTATCAGCACCATTTAGAAGAATGTTTCTTGCATCTTCTAATGATTTTACTCCACCACCAACGGTAAATGGAATATCAATTACAGATGCAACTTTTTGAACTAAATCTTTGATGATTTCTCTTTGTTCATCAGATGCAGTAATATCCAAAAATATCAATTCGTCAGCTCCTTCATTGCTGTATTTTTCAGCTAGTTCCACAGGATCTCCTGCATCTTTAATTGATTCAAAATGGAGTCCCTTTACAACTCTGCCATTTTTTACATCAAGACAAGGAATGATTCGTTTTGTCAGAGTCATACTATTTCCTTTGCCTCCTCAATTGAAATTTTATTTTCATAAAGGGCCTTTCCTAGTATAACTCCAAACGCATTTTTTTCTTTAATTTTCTTTACATCTTCAATATTTGAGATGCCACCACTAGCGATAATATTGGCGTTATCCATGTTAGAAGCTTGTTCTAAAAATTGCAAGTCAGGACCTTCCAAAGTTCCATCACGACTTACATTTGTTAGTAAAAATTCAGTAAAACCCATCTCAAGAAATTCGTTTATAGCATCAATTAGTTTGATTCCAGCACTTTCCTGCCAACCATAAATTACTATTTCACCGTCTCTGTGATCAACAGATATTACGATTTTTTCTGATCCAAGTTCAGTTAACAATGATTTCAACAATAGTTTATCTTTGAAAGCCAATGTTCCCAATACTATTCTTTCTGAGATTTTAGATACATCCATAACTTTTGATTTATCTCTTAATCCTCCCGCAACTTCAACAGGGATGGATATTGAATTAAGAATTTTTTTAATTACATCAAGGTTTGAACCCTTTCCAAGTGTAGCATCTAAATCTACCAAGTGAATCATATCTGCACCTGCAGATTCCCATCTTTTTGCAACATCTATAGGATTGTCACTATAAACGGTTTTTTGTTTAGGATCTCCTTTGTACAACCTAACAACCTTACCATCCATTAGATCAATAGCAGGAATTATTTTCATTTTTTACACTCTTTAAGGAAATTTTTTATCATGATTTTTCCAACAGATCCAGATTTTTCTGGATGGAATTGAGTCCCAATCAAATTATCTTGTTCAACTACTGCTGGAACTTTAATGCCATAATCAGAAACCGCAGTAATGACATCATCAGAATTTGGTTTGACTCTGTATGAATGAACAAAATAAACCCAAGAGCCGTCATCAACACCTTGAAGAATTCTTCCTGGTTTGTTAATTTCAAGATCATTCCATCCCATATGAGGAACTTTCATTGTAGATGGAAGTATAATTACTTCCCCATCAATTACATTCAATCCTTTTTCTTTGCCTTCCTCACTTTTTTCAAAAAACATTTCCATTCCAAGACAAATTCCAAGAACAGGCATATT
>JAOTZM010000038.1 GCA_029861345.1 Candidatus Nitrosopumilus sp. | reverse complement strand
TTTTCTCTCATTAAAAAAATTGCACAGAAAATTAATTATTCTCTGAATACTTTAAAGCCTCAATGTATTTTTTGAATACATCTTCAGTAGAATTGACCCATATTTTCTGCCATTGTTCGTTAAATGTCTTAAAGGATACAAATCCCGAATCTTTCCAGATGTTTTCCCAAGCCTTTAGGTACCATCTGTATGGATTTTCTCCAACTTCCTTCCACGTCTTTGCCCATGCCTCATTGTATTTGTTAATCTGTTCAACATCAGATTGCTTCCATGACAAATTCATGGCTTTAGCATATTGTTTTAGAGCATACTCTCCTGATTTTTTCCATGAATCATGGGCTTTTTTCCACGTTTCAAGAGACTGAACATACAAATTCCACAAATATTCAGTTTCTTTTTTTGAATTAGCCATAATATCTTATTACCAACATCATAATTATGTGATCAAGGCAATTTCTAGATTTTAATTCACAGACTAGGTGTTGATTCAATTATCTTCTCATCAAAAAATTAGAATTTTCAAATCATAATCTAATCAATCTAGGTTTAGATAAATTTTCTTTATGTTCTTCTTAACAAATGATGCAAAGGTAATTCTGTTAATCTTTAGATAACACTGATAAAATAATTTGATGTCTTTTTTAATTTATTAATTGAAGTATCTTGTCAATTATGATATTATGATCTGCTTCAACTTCAATACCCACAACAAGTATTGCATGAGGATTTAATGGAAAGGTAATTCTTTTCACTTTTTCATATTCTGTAATAGAATATTTTCCAGCGCCTAAGAAAGGATATAGGGATTCACGTGTTTTCCAGCGTGAAATGGTATTGTGAACGGATTTTGTTATTTCCTCTCTAGGCAGATATGATTGAGTGTCATTACGCATTCCTCCTGCTAATAATTCACCATTATGATGATAAACAAAGACACCTCTAATTTGTGGCTCTATTCCCAAAATTAAAGAACACAGTTTGGAGTAATCCATTATTTCTTATAGTCGTAATTACTAATAAATTTCAAATATTCTTCTTGCTCGTTATTATTTACCAAATAGTATGATAGAAAATTATGCCCTATTCATGAAGAGTCACATTCCCATAAATCCACTTAATTTTTCAATCACTAACTTGTTTTCATCAGCATCTATTTTTAGAACATGCCCATTTCTCCAACCAAGTTTTGAAATATATTCTTCTGGAATTTCAATTTCATATACACCATCGTTTTGTTTCTGGAGTTTGGTTGTCTTTGTCATATCAAGATTATGTTATCTTTTATCATATCTAAGAGTTAGCATATCTAGACATTACTCGTATGTACACAAGAAGTACTACATGATTTCAAATTATTTAATAATAATTGGAAAACTAAACAAATATTCATTTTTCTAAAATCTGGTTTTTATTTCATGACGATGTATTACTCACGGCAGTAATCTACAAAGAAAACATCGAAAGTTCAAGAGTGTTGATGGGTATTGGTCAAAGGATAAATGCTTGGTTTTGCAAGATTACTGTCTAGGTTTTTTGTATGCTTAGGGTACCTATAGTTCAAAAACTTGGCTCAAAAAAAGAGAAAAATAATTTAGGCATAAAAAATGCTTCAATTACGGATTTTGAAACTGGAGAAGTGATTTGTCAAAATTGTGGAGCAGTCTTACAAGATAAGATATCATATGATAGAAAAGACGATAATACCTTTACAAATAATACCGGCCCTTCACATATTGATTTTAGATCAACTCTCAGATTTCACGACATGGGACTAGCAACAATTATTGGCCGATTTAATCATGATTCTGCAGGAAAGCCCATAGATTACGAAATGAGACATTCAATGAAAAGAATGAGAATGTGGGATTCAAGAAGTCAGACAAAAAATTCCTCTGATCGAAATTTAAGAACAGCATTATTTGAGATGGAAAAATTAAAAGAAAAATTATGTCTGTCAGATGCCATTATGGAAAGATCTGCTTATCTTTATAGAAAAGCCGCTAGAGCCCAATTAATCCGTGGTAGAAGTATTAAGGGAATAGTTGGGGCATGTTTGTATATAGCATGTAGGGAAATGGATGCCACACGAACTATCATGGATATTTCAAAAACTCTTCAAGAAAGTAGACGTTCAATTGCAAAAAACTATAGAATGTTATTTCAAAATCTTAAACTGACAGTATCTGTACCAGATCCAATCAAAGGTATTATAAAAATTGCAAATAATTTAGAATTGCCTGAAAACACAAAACGAGAAGCAATAAGCATTTTTGACACTCTAAAGGAGAAAAAATTAGTAGCAGGAAAAAAACCAGATGCAGTTGCAGCCACCGTAGTCTACATGGCAAGTATAAAAACGGGTTTGAATTTATCTCAACAAAAGATTTCAAAAGTTTCTGGGATAACAGGAGTGACCATTCGGAATCGCTACAAAGAATACATAAAATATGCTAAATTAATTTAGTTTTTCACACCTGCATCAACCAAATTTTAGATAGTAATGGTCATCACAAAATCAAATAGTTATTCGAAAAAATTAGGCAGGAACAGATAATTTTTGTAGGTAGTTATAATGAATTCTCAAAAACTCCATAATCTTTCGGTCTTCATTTTTTTCAATTGGAGCTCCATTTGCAAGAATACTAAGATATTTTAAATTAGATTCTAGTTTATGGAGTGATTTTTTTATTCCCTCATCATAATTTAGCCTCAAAAATTCTAGAAGGTTATCTTCTATTCTTAAAATATCATTTTCCAGATCGTTGATGTTTTGACGAATGTTAGATTGCATCAATATTTTAAAAAATAATATAAAAAATAACTTTAATTCTTTAATTTCTTAATTGTTGTAAAAATAATTGCAAAAAATTAAACAAATTTTTCATTTTCTAGGGCTTAGACGTTTTAGTATAACACTACAATATTTTTTTTGACAGATTGTGATAAGACTTAGAAGAAGTAGATTATTAAAAAAACAGATACTTTTGGATAATTTACAAACTAATCCTTAGATTTTTTCTTCAATTTCTTTTTGTCTTTTTTCTTTTCTTCCTTTTCTCTTTTCTTTTCTTCCTTGTACTTTTTCTTGTCTTTCTTTTTCTTATCTTCTATGTCCAACTCAATTTCAATTTCAGTCTCAATTGCTTTTTCACAGTGAGGACAAGTGATGTGGATTTTTTTCTTTATTTCATATTCCATGGTTTTGAATAAATTTCAAAGTATTAGAATTTGATCATAGATTATGTAACAGTTAGAGTATTTTTCATTGCATCAAATGCACCTACAACAGTATGAACTTCAGCAACTGTATTTTTGACTTTAAATTTTTTTAATTCATCAGCAGTAAATGGTCCAATGGATACTACAGATAGTTTTTCAAGATTGTTAAGCAAGGTTTCTGTATCATAGTCTTTAGACATTATCTCAAAGAATCCTCTAACAGAGGATGCACTGGTAAACACTACACCATCAACTTTGTTTTGTGAAAATAACTCTCTGAAGTCATTCCATTGTGTTGTATCTCTAAAAGCACAAACATCATACAGATGAATTTCCAAAACATCAATTCCAATCTTGTTTAAAAGTTCTTTAAGAAATGGGGTTGATGCACCACTGCGAGGGACAATAACTTTTTTTCCAACAGCATGAATTTTTGTAAACTCCTCACCTACACCAACTGAAGAGTACGTAGTTGGTTGATGGTTTACTTTGATTCCCTCATTTTCAAGTGCTACAGTAGTCTTTGGTCCAACTGACATCACAGTAGTATTTGCAACTGCTAATTGTAATTTTTCAAATTTTCCAACCTGTTTTGCAGTATCAAATAGCAGTTTAACGGCTTTGGAACTCATAAAAACAGAATAGTCAGGATTGTATTGTTCAATGGATTCTAGAAATTCATCAACAATTTTTTCTCCTTTACTAACTAGCTCGATAGTCGGTAATGGAATGGGAATTGCTCTGTTTTTCTCTGCAAGTTCAATGAATTCAGATGCATCACTCTTGGAACGAGTAATTGCTATTATTTTTCCGTCAAGCATTATTTCCACCCTATAGTGTCTGACAAATCAACGACTTTGCCAATAATGATGTTTGTGGGAGGAGTGATTTTGTTTTCTTTGATTTTTTTTGCAATAGTAGTTACAGTTCCTTTGATCATCTTTTGTTTAGGGGTAGTCCCATTTTGAATTACAGCTACAGGGGTATTTTTGCTTATTCCACCAGATACAAGCTGTTTGCAAATAACGTCAATTCTAGAAAGACCCATCATAATTACAATTGTATCAACGGACTTTGCGAGTCTCTTCCATTTGACAATCTCTTTTTTCTTTTCAGGATCTTCATGTCCTGTAACAAAAACTACAGATGATGCGTGTTTTCTGTGAGTAAGGGGAATTCCAGCATAAGTTGCAGAACCAATACCAGATGTAATTCCTGGAACAATTTCATACTTTACTTTATTTTCTTTTAAAAACTCTGCTTCTTCTCCACCACGGCCAAAAATTATTGGATCACCGCCCTTTAGTCGGACTACATTTTTTTTGGACTTTGCGTATTTTACCATTAAATCATTAGTTGTGTTTTGATGAGTTGTATCATCTCCTACTGCTCTTCCAACATAGACTTTTTCTGTAGATTTTGGAATCATTGAGATAATTTTTTTGCTTACTAATCTATCATACAACACAACATCTGCCTTTTGAAGTAGTTCAACTGCTCGTAACGTAATTAATTTGCTATCTCCGGGTCCGGCGCCAACAAGATACACTTTTCCTGTCATGTCTTATTCCATTCCTCCACTTTTTCTCTCCAATTTAATGCAAGATCACTTACTCCCTTTTCACAAAGTTCCTCTCCAGCATCTTTACCTAGAGATTTGGGATCTTCTTTGCCTCCAGTTTTGTTTACTTGTAATGATTTTTTCCCATCAACAGAGAATGCCCTTACACTCAGTGTCATTTCAGAGCCATTTGATTTTGCATATGCACCAATTGGGAACCTGCAGCCAGAATCAACAAAGTCTGATAATGCGCGTTCTGCCTCGATCTCTAATCTAGAATCAACATCTTCGATTTTTTTTAGCATAGAGATGGTTTGAGAGTCATCTGCTCTTGCAACTATTGCAATTGCACCCTGACCAGGTGAAGGAGAAAAATCATCTATCGTCAAAGGGGAGAATTTTACATCAACTCCCAATCTAGATATTCCTGCTTGGGCAAGTACTATTGCATCATAGTTTTCCCCTGATGCTTTTTTAATTCTAGTTTCAATATTTCCTCGAATTGGTTTAACTATAACATCAGGTCTCTTTCGTGAGATTTGGACAGCACGGCGGAGGGAACTAGTTCCAATCACTGCACCTTCCTTGATGGATTCAAGAGATGAGTCATCTGAAGAAATAAAGACATCATTTACTGCTGCACGTTTTGGAATAGAGGCTATAATGAGATTCTCATCTAGGTCGGATGGAACATCTTTGAGACTATGGACTGCAAAATCTATCTCTTTTTGTGCAACTGCCCTATCAATCTCTTTTTCAAAAATTCCTTTCTGATCTATAGTAAATAATGGTCTACTATCAGTATCTCCTTTTGTTGTGATGGTTTTAATTTCATACTCTGAATCATGGTTCATTTTTCTTAATTCAGAGATTACCCAATTTGTCTGTGTTAAAGATAAGTTGCTTCCTCTTGCACCTACTATGTAATTCAATTTTTCACCGATTTTAGTGCATCATGATATGCATCAAGTGCTTTGTTAAGATCACTTTGAGTATGAGCATCAGATAAGAAAACAACTTCAAACTGAGAGGGTGCAATGAAAATTCCTTTTTTTAGTAATGTTTTGAACATTTTTTGGAATTTCTTTGAGTTTGCACTTTTTGATGTTTTGTAATCAACTACAGGTTTATTGGTAAAGAAAATTTGGAACATGGATGCTGTAAAGTTGATTTGGTGAGGAATTCGCATATCAGTAGCCATATCATCTAAAGCTGTAGAAAACAGCAGATTGAATCTTTCAAGTTTGGAGTAAAGTTTGTTTTTGATTTTGTTAATTGTCTTAATTGAACTAATCGCAGCACTAACAGAAATTGGATTTCCAGCAAAAGTACTTGCTTGATATACATTGCCTCCTGGAGAAAGCAAATCCATTATCTCTTTTTTCCCACCTACTGCAGAGATTGTAAATCCGTTGCTTAGGGCTTTGGCCATTGTAGTAATGTCAGGCTGGATTCCAAAATGTTCTTGTGCACCTCCTGGAGCTACTCTAAATCCAGTAACTACCTCGTCAAAAATTAACGGAATGTTATTTTCTGTAGTAATTTTTCTCAGGTCATAAAGAAAATTCTTTTCAGGCAAGATTAAGCCCATGTTAGCTAAGATTGGTTCAACAATAACGCCTGCAATGTCTTTGTTTTTTCTGATTGTTTTTTCTAAATCTTCAATGTCATTATACTGAACAACTAGAGTGTTTTTTGAAACTTCATCTAAACCTCCATCAGAAACTGAAATTCCATTATGTGCTAAACCAGAACCTGCTTTTACCAAAACAGAATCAT
The DNA here is from genome assembly GCA_029861345.1 of Candidatus Nitrosopumilus sp. Taxonomy (GTDB): domain Archaea; phylum Thermoproteota; class Nitrososphaeria; order Nitrososphaerales; family Nitrosopumilaceae; genus Nitrosopumilus. The sequence goes on along the minus strand of JAOTZM010000038.1, from coordinate 5,863 downwards.
GTGCTCCATGATAACATCCCTCAAATTTTATTATTTTTTTCTTTTTGGTAAATCCACGAGCTAGACGGATTGCGGTCATTGTAGCCTCACCACCAGTGTTTACTAATCTTACTTTGTCAATTGATGGAAAATTTCCAATGATTAGTTTGGATAGTTCAATTTCTGATTGAGTAGGAGTACAATAAAGAGTACCTTTTGAAAGCTGATTGGATACAGAATTAATGATCTCTTTTCTTCGATGTCCTAAAAGTAATGCACCATAACCATTACAAAAATCAATGTAACGATTATTGTCCTCATCCCAAATGTATGCCCCATTGGCTTTTTTTGTAAAGAATGGATATGGCTCAAAGTATCTAACAGGGCTATTGACGCCTGATGGAATTACTTTTTTGGCATTATTAAATAATTTTTTGGAATTAGACAACATTCAGCTGTAATTAAGGTCATTATTATTCGTAATTTGAGGCTCTTTGTGCTTGGAATTTGTTACGAAATAGAAATGCAGTAATTATTGTTCCAACATAAGGTGCTGTCCAATACAGCCATAGATCACCTACTGCTCCAGATAGTAATGCAGGTGCAAGGGCTCTTGCAGGATTCATCGATGCCCCAGAGATAAAAGCTAAAAAGAAGATATCCAATCCAACTATTCCACCAATTGCTATTCCACTAAATCCCTTCAAACCCTTAGTGTATACTACAGTAAATATTACTGCCATTAGTAAGGCAGATGCCAACACCTCAACAGGAAATATCAAAAAGATAGAATAGTCATAGTTTGGAGTATTTGCTCCAAGATTCGCTTCTTTTCCAATAAAGGTCATGACAAACAATGAACCAAGAATTGCACCAATGATCTCAGCTGTAAAATACCAAATGATTTGAATTTTTGAAATATGTCCTGTAATGTAATAACCAATTGTTACTGCAGGATTGAAATGAGCAAGTGAAATTTTTCCAAAAGAGTAAACGCCAATGATTAACGCAATAAAAGGTGCAACTGCTGCAAACCATATACCATATGGCCCACCAATTTGAACATCATATACGATTGAACCAGTTGCAAATATTACAAGAATAAATGTACCAATCAGCTCAACAATAAAAATTTGTAAATTTGAATAAACCATCAGTTATCTTTCTCGAGAGAATCAATTAGATTCATTACTTCAGTTTTAATTTGGTCGCGAATTTTTCGTACTTCCTCTATTGACTTTTCTTTTGGATCTGAAATATTCCAATCAAGTACATCCTTAACAAATAATGATGGGCAAGATTCTTTGTCCATACATCCCATGTTGATAGTTTTCAATGAATTTTGAATCATGATATTAGACAATAGTTTTGGTTGTTGATCGGTCATATCAAATCCAATCTCATTCATAGCTTTGACAACCATGGGATTTAGTTGAAAAGAAGGGGTTGTTCCAGCACTGATAACATTGAATTTTTTTGTTGCAAATTTTTTAAAAAATGCTTCAGCTATTTGGCTTCTTCCAGCATTTTCTACACACACAAATAGGATATTTTGAATTGTAGTCACACAAATAATATAAATATTAATTTATATAAATTTAGATTGATATGAATGGACCTAGTCTTTTGAAGTGTATCTGTGATGAAACAAGATTTGAAATTTTAGAATTGTTACAAAAAAATGAGGAATTGTGTGTTAAAGATTTTGTTGAGAAGTTAGAGAAAGACCAACCTTTAGTATCACATCATCTAAAGACATTGAAGAAATGTGGTATTGTTAAATCAAGAGATGAAGGAAAAAAGTCAATATATACAATTTCAAACAATCAACTATCAGATCTAATCTCAAATATCACAAAGGCAAGTAAGAAAATTCCAGTTTTATGTTCTGAGGATACTTGCTGCTAAAATTTTTCAGTTCTTAGTACACCAACATCACTGACATAAAGAACTAAAGCAAAATTGGCAAATAATGTTCTTGAGATTTCTTCTACAACATTTTGTAATTTTTCTTCTCTCATAATTACTTCAACTTTAACATTTTTTTCATTTTTAAAACCTTGACCACGTAAACCACGTTCTCCATTTCCATCTACTTCATAAGTTGTATATCCTGTAATTTCATGTTTGTTTAAAATTTCAATGATATTTTTTTGTGCAAGAATTTCGCATGTAACGGTAAGTAATTTTACGTTGTAGAGTTTCATGACCAATCCTTTGTGATATAATTGAATAAGTCTATCGATCCTTCAGTGTGTACAAGGGATGCAACAGCAAACATGATAGGTAACAAGACAATAATGTTGTAAGGAAATGTAATCCCCAATGCAGATGTAATGTAAAGACTTGGTTTTGCCTGAGGTATTGCATGACGCAATACTGCAGGGGCTGCAATAAATGATGCACTGGCCAAAAGCAATCCAAACATAACAGTGCCTCCCAGACTTAATCCCAATCCAGTTGCAACTAAAACTCCAATTATTCCATTAAAAGTAGGCATGATTATAGCAAATGCCGTAAGAAAAATACCAACTTTTTTGATATCATCAAGTCTCTGGCCGGCAATAATTCCCATCTCAATCATAAAGATAACAATGGCTCCTGTGAACATTTCATCAAATACAATTTTAATTGAACTGAAACCTTCCTCACCAATAATGTAACCTATGATAATACTTCCAAGTAGAATAACTATTGCCTTACCAGTAACTGATTCATGTAATACCTGAGAGAGTTTTGTTTTGGTTTCCTGTATTCCCATGTCTAAATCAGAAGTATCATCATTTGTGAAAGATTGTTTTTTTGCACGGATTTGTTTTGAAACTGCCATATTTGTCAAAAATATTGCCAAGATAAATGAGACTGGTTCTAATATTGCTAGAATAGCTGCAAGATATCCTTCTGATGAAACACCTTGATTCTTTAGAAAAGATAAACCAACGGAGAAAGTTACAGCACCTACAGCCCCATAAGTTGATGCCAAGGCATAAGAATCAAAGAGGTTAAATTTTCCCAATCTTCGTAGAATTTGATAATGGTTAAGAGTAAATAAAAGCGAAAGAGCAATCGCAACGAACATAGGAATTACCATATTCTCAAATCCGGTGTTTCTCATCTCAATTCCACCATGAAGTCCAATGGCAGCAAGAAGGTAGATTGGTAGAAATTCTGAAATGGCTTCAGGGATTTTTAAATCAGATTTTATTCGGGCTGCAATAATTCCAAACAAAAAGAATAGAATGATAGGAGTTAAAAGATTTGATTGAATTAATTGTAAAAAATCCATTTGAATATTTCAAAAAAAAATTGCTGAAATAAAAATCAAGGTATTATTCAAAAATTAAACAAAAAGATGAATTAGATAAGTAAATCCAATTCCAAGTCCTGCACTACCAGGAATTGTAATAACCCATGCAAAAATAATTTGTTTTCCAACTTTCCAACGTACAGCACGTCTTCTTCGTGCAGCACCAGCACCCATGATAGTACCAGTAATGGCATGAGTTGTACTTGCAGGAATGCCTAGAGTAGCAAAAATTGCTAGCATCAATCCACCACCAGTTTCTGCTGCAAATCCTTGATAGGGTTTAAGTTTTGTAATTTTTACACCAAGTGTTTTAATGACTTTGTATCCTCCCAAGAAGGTACCCAATCCCATCGCAGTTGCAGCTGCAAAGATTACCCATAGTGGCATCTCAAGATCAGGAATCATTCCTGCTGAAAATAAAATTAAAACAATAATGCCCATAGTTTTTTGTCCATCATTTGCTCCGTGAGTCAGAGCAAACCATGCTGAAGAAATTATTTGTAATCTACCAAAAGTTTTGTTTACAATTGCAGGTTTACGATTGGCAAATATGGTAATTATTAGTCCTGTCAATAAGAAACCAAAAATTATTCCACCGATTGGAGCAATAACAATTCCCGCAAAAACTTTTGTCAGGCCACCATAAACTAATTTTTCAAAACCCAATCCGGCAATACCTGCACCCATTATTCCACCAACTAAAGAATGGCTGTTAGAAATCGGTAATCCAAAATAGGTACAGATTGTACTCCAGCTAATTGCACCTGCTAGACCACCTACAATCATGTAAACAGTGATATCTTCTGGACTGACAATTCCTTTTGCAATAGTTGTAGCAACAGCCACACCAAAAATAAAAGGCCCTACAAAATTTGCAATTGCAGATAAAGAAACCGCTTGAAGAGGTTTTAGAACACGTGTACCAATAACGGTAGCAACGGAATTTGCTGAATCATTGAATCCATTTACAAAATCAAAGATTAATGCAATAATTATTGCACCGATTGCTATCTCTATCATTAACCCATCTCAAGTATATTTTAGAACGATATCTTCAATGACATCTGCAACATCTACACATCTATCAGATGCAGTTTCCATTGTTTCATAGATATCTTTTAGTTTGATGATTTGAATTGCATCATCAGTCTCAAACAGTTCTCGGATAGCATCTCTATACAGAACATCTACAGCATGTTCAATGTCACTGGTATTTCTACAGTGATCAATCATATCTTTGGTATTTTTGATGTGTTGCAGATTTGAAATCATATACTCTACTTCCTTTGTAGCCTTGACTAGTTCTTGTGCCATTTCTTCACAATAAGGTGGAGGTGTAGTGATTTTGTAGCTGTGTACTCTAGAAGCAATGCCATCCATAAAATCAATCACATCATCAATTTTTGATGCAATTCTTTGCATGTCCTCTCGATCTAAAGGAGTGATGAATGTCTTGTTTAGTTCAAAAAAGATATCACGTGTTAAGATATCTGCTTCAGTCTCTAGTCTATGAATTTTTTCTACTTGTTCACTATTGGTTAGATCGGAGAATAAAACCACTATAGCTTCAGAGGTTTCGACTGCTTTTTTTGCTAAATTATCAAGAATAGTTAAGAGTTCTTTTTCGTTGGATTTTACCCAAGATAGCCATTGTCCCATGAATAATCAAATAAAAAATTAGAGTTAAGACTAGTGAACATATAGTCTATTGTGCTATATAGAAACATGTTCTAGTTGTTGATATCGATCTGATCGTTGGTCTAGATAATTTTTTGTTTAATTAAAGAATAAAAAGAAAAAATAAAATCTACTGTGTGTAGAATCCTGGACCCCAATTATCAGTACTTCTCAGATCATTGGTGCTTGGTGCATTTGCTTGTTCGTATGTGTTAAACATTACATCATAGATAGGACTGTTTGGATGATATCCTTGACATTCCAGATGGAATTCATTTGTCAAGGAAAATCCTTTGAAGAAACTCTCGTCCTTATCATGCTGTGTTTTTACAACATAATCAATACTTCTGCAATTTGAATAGTTGAATCCTCTTACAGAATCTTCTCCATATACAAGATTCACATCTACGTTAAACAAGTCAGTGAGTGCATTAGTTCCAGTCGTTTTTTGTCCATGTTTTTGTGCAGTGTCTACATGTTTATACAGTAAGGGATATGTTCCGGGAACTCCAACTAATTCAAGAGTAGGGTTGGATTTACCCAATAGATTACCTTGTTCAAACATTGGGAAATCAATTGTCTCTTGTCCATCATTAAAAGTAAATGTGACTAATGCATGAGGACCAGTTCCCATGTTGTACGAATTTGTCAAATATTCATTTGATATTTTGACAGTAGACCAAACAGGTTCATTTCCTTTAATCTCATCATAAGTGGGATTAAGAGGAGTTAATCCAGCACATGTAACGTCAACTTTTTCAATTAATGAAAAGCCACGTTTACCGGTGTATCCCTCTTCTTTATCTTGATAGGTATCAATAAAAAATGATGATACTCTACAATCAACAAAGTCAAGACTTCTTACTACTTTACCATTATTGGTAAATTCTACAAGTGTCT
>JAOTZM010000130.1 GCA_029861345.1 Candidatus Nitrosopumilus sp. | reverse complement strand
AAAATTCAAATCTCCTATTCTTTTTGTAGGCTCTTTAATCAACAGACATTATATTTTGGATCTGCTTCCAGAGAGAAGCGTAATTAGATATTTTCAGCAACTAGGATTTGATGTCTATGCTACAGATTGGAGGATGCCCACAATTAAGGATGAAAATATGTCGCTAGCAAGCTATGCCCATGATTATCTTGAAAATGCAGTTGACAAAGTAGAAGAGATTACAGGTTCAAGAAACGTTACATTGTTTGGGTATTGTTGGGGCGGGATTTTGTCTTTGATATATACCGCATTACATCCTGAAAATGTAAAAAATTTAATTTTACATGCTACACCTGCTGATTTTGGAAAGTCCCCAACCATATTAGAATCGTGGATTAAAGATCTTGATGTCAAAAAATTTGTAAAGACTTTTGGAAATATACCATCATCTTTTCTTAACATTGCATTCATACTACGAAACCCATTGGAGGCTGCTTTGAAGTATCAGTTTTACTTTGGTCAGCCTAGAAGCACAAGAGAAATTATGCAGTTTTTTGCAGTAGAATCTTGGCTTTATGACAGCGTTCCCATTATTGGAAAGGTATTTGAACAGATCATAAATGACATCTACAAAAAGAATCTACTGATTCAAAATAAAATGATGCTTGGGGAAAATATTGTAGATCTAAAAAAAATCACCATGCCCGTATTGAATATAGTAGGGACAAACGATGATCTAGTTTCAGCAGAATCCAGTAGATCAATTACGGATGTTGTTTCAAGCAAGGATAAAAAGACGCTAGAATTTCCAATTGGACATGTAGGATTGTGTATTAGCAAAACTGCACACAAAAAATTGTGGCCTGAAGTAGGGAAATGGCTCAGAGAACACTCATCTTGAAAAAATTATTTATAATATAATTTGCAATAATCAACTGATTTTATTTCGTAGAAAAAAATTACAGAAAATCAATAAGAGATAATCAATACATAAAATTTAAGCACTGACCTTTCTGGTATCGTTTATCATGAAATACAATTATGTTGTAGTTGTTTAGAATATTTAGAAAGAATTTTACAATAGTTATACTTTCAATTTTAAAAATCAAGAAAGAGGATTCAACTTTTACGATTTAAGATAATCTGGAGGATTTTTTCCAAACAGGGAAGAATTAGTTTTAACTTTTATTTTTGAAGATGTTTTATCAATCCTTTTGTTGTTGTAATCCAAAGCTGTTCTGGAAATCTTTCAAAGATTCCTTTAGCATGTTTTTGGCCTTGTTTTTTACTGCTTGCACATGCATCTATTGCTATTATTACAAAATATCCCAAATGAATGGCATCTAACACACTTGAGAGAACACAGTAATCAGTCTCAATGCCTGTGAAGATAAGAATTTGGGTAGAATTTTTTTTTATTTTTGAATGAAAGTTACCTGCCATGAATATTGATGCTGATTTTTTTCTGCTTGACACAGATGAATTAGGAATGTACGACGTAAAATCATCAACTATATCCAATGGTGCAATTCCCAGGTTACTTGCAGTAATTTTTTGATTTATTTTATAGTATGTTTGCCAAGAATCACGTTCGTCTTGCCAGTTTTTAGGAGGAGTAAACCGAGTAAATATCACGTTTTTTCTTCCAATAACTTTGATTAGTTTCTCAATATTTGGAACTATGGATAGTAATTTTTTATCCATCCAAGGAGATTTTTTTTCAGTCAAGAATAATTTCTGCATATCTACAACGACCAGTGTCATTTTTGAACTGGGTTTTACTTTTGCATGCCATTCAGGTAAAGGCGTTACATTCAATATTTTTTTCAACTATTATGTTTACAATCAAACTTGGAATAATACCTTTTCAAGGTTTGAAACAAAATTGACTTATTGTAATCCACATCCTAATTGGCAAGTATGAAAGTTTCTTATTATAAAATCAGATATCAAACATATCTCAGTTTAGTTGTTTTAAACAATAAAAAAAGGTTAGATCTAAAAACATTATTGTGATATGGACTAAAAATTTGATTCTTTCTTAATTCTTCAAAAAAATCTTAATTGGAAAAAAATAAAGGTTTTAGAAAAAATAAAATAAAAAAATTAACTTGTTGGATTCATTGCAGCAGCACGTTCTTTGACTTTTTGATCAACCACTGCATCTATGTATTGACCAGGCTGTGCTTGACAATCACCTATATTGACTGAATAACCATCCATAGTTTCAGCAATACATCCAGATTCAGTAACTGCTATTACCTTGACCATCTCCACGTTTTCCTCGGGAGCAGTATAGAACATCAAATATGCAAAGAGCAAGGTAGCTGCTAAGGCAATAACTCCTCCCACAATAAGAAGGGAATTTACGCTTTTTGCTTTTTTTGGTTGTCTGTTAATTGCGGACATGCAATTACTGCTTGAAATTTAGATAAAAAGGGAATAGAGGTTTTCCACTTGTAGTTTCCAGAACTGAAAGTCAAATATGAGGAACATTTTTTGGAGTTAAGCCAAATTTTTAAAAAAACAACGTAATCAATTAGTACGGTATTATTTTGTATTCTCAATTATCTTAATGAGGTTGTTTTCAATTTCTTCACCAGTAAACTGCAGATTTTGCTCTGATGCCATTGCTAGCAAAGACGTGGGTCTTGCCAAACTAATGTAATTTTCATCATCTTTTTGGTAAACTGCAATTGTACATGGCAATAACAACCCAAGATCAGGATTTGACTCTAAAACTTGCTTTGCAAGGTTGGGATGGCATACCTCCATTAGTCTGTAATTATTTGAAAATTCTAATCCTTTGTCAGATAAAATTTTCTTAAAATCAAGAGTTTCTAAAACTCCAAATCCAATCTCTTTAAGACCTTCAGTAAGGCTTTTGATTGCCTCATCAATGCTCTTTTGAGTTTTTACAGTAAAAGCAAAGCTCATGGTATGATATGCTATTTCAAATAATATATTACAGAAATACGATTTCCACAGCTGAAAATTATTTCTGAAAAATGTATTCTAGTATAATAGCAGTAATTGACTTTTTTAGTTTATGCAAAACAAAAGAATCGGAATTATTGTCTCAATAATTATAGGGACAATAATAATTGGTGCAATTACTTTAGGACAAGATAATCCCAATGATTCTCTTGATAAATATGCAATAGATGATAAAACAGTTTTAGTACAACTTCAAAATAATTTACCTGTTTTACTGGTAGATATTAGAACTGCAGAGCAATTTCAAGCAGGACATCTGAAGGGTTCAGCTCATGACAATTTGAATTCAACAACATTAGAAAAAAGAATCACAACAATTCAAAAGAGATTGCCAGAGGTAGCATCAACATATAATCTAGTTTTAGTAGATGATGATGGAATAATAGCAAAAGAGAGAGCTCAAACCATAACTGCGATGGGAATTCAAACCTTCTATCTTGAAGATGGGATGAATAATTTGTCTGAAGATATAATATCAGGCACTCAAACTACGATTGACTCTAAAGAATTGTCACAGAAAATAACAGTAGATGAGGATCTTTTCTTGCTTGATGTTCGACAGCCCGAGGAATTGTTAGAATCCAAGATTGAGGGGGCAGTTAATGTTCCTCTTGCAGAGTTATTTCAACCAAATGGCATGGATGAAATTCCTAATGACAAACCAGTGGTAGTTATTTGCGGTTCAGGGAATCGAGCAACAATTGCTACTTATGCTCTTGCGCAAGAAGGTATTGACTTTGTGGTTCTAGAGGGAGGAATGAAAGCATGGAATGCCAGTATGGAAGAAGAGCCAACAATATAATTTGTATTTTCTTTCTTTTTATTAACCTAAAACTATACGATATTACAGAGATATTGATAATATGGCTGATTTCAAAATTTTATCAAAGGATTCAAATTTCAGAAAGGCAATTTTGAAAGCATTATCTGATGATTATTCTAGAACCATCATGAATTATACCATTGAGAAACCAAAGTCTGTTGTAGATATTGTAAAGGACTGTGACATTCCAATGACTACTGCCTACAGACGGGTTCACGAACTTGAAGAAAATAAAATTTTGAAGGTTACAGGCTCAATTGTCACAGATGATGGCAAAAAATATTTTCTTTATCAGAACAGACTAAAGGCAATCTATGTCATATTTGGTTTAGAATCTTTAGATGTACAAATAGTAGAAAATAAGGGGATGGGAACTAGTTCTTATTGGTAATATCAAACCTTCAGGTTTTTGATTTCCTCTTCTAATACAGAGTTTATTACAGAAGAGAAGCTAACTGACGTTACAGAATTTTTAATCTGCTTTGCTTGATAAATTCTTAATTTTTTGTAAATTTCATCATCAAGCATAACTGTAATTCTTTTACTCCATTGCCTTGACCCCACAAAAATCCACAAGTTTTACAAAATATCCCATACTGATTCGAACATATCTTAATGCCATTACATACTAGACAACTTTGACAGCAATACTTCTTCTTGTCAATATTGGACTTTGTTAACAATTGTTCCATAGAGTTAGTTTCACATCATAATATATTATAGAACTAGATGGTTTTCAATTACGATATCCATAGTTGAAAGTCAGAAATAGAAAAAACCTACGAAAATTATGAATTTTCATTAACAATTCAAGGGGATATTGGAGTTTTTGCACAGAGTATTGTAAATTCCAAATCCAAAGATAATTGCTGCAAAGGCTATCAAAGGGA
>JAOTZM010000129.1 GCA_029861345.1 Candidatus Nitrosopumilus sp. | reverse complement strand
TTTTTGTAGGATATACAATTGATTCGCGTAATGCACTTTTAGCATCATCTAAACCAATTACCTGATCCCAGGTTACATCTGGTTTTTCTTTCATTATTAGTTCTTCAAAATCATTTTCTGTTTCTTGCCTCTTAACGGATGCCTTTTGTTCTTCTTCAGATGCTTTTGGGTCAACTGCAGGTTCTACACCATGAGCCTGCTGTAATGCATTAATTCTATTATGATACGAGGTACATCTTTCTTTGTAAATTGGATTAAGCTTGCTGTTAGGATAAAGTTGTAATAGTTTTACAAGCGAATCAATAGCATGTTGATAATGAGTAATTGCCATGCCACGTGCACCTTGAGAATCAAATTTGATGGCTTCAGAAGCATATTTGCTTGCAGTGTTTTCTAATTCTTGTGGGGCTAAACTCATATTAATTACCTACGCAGCATCTCCTTGAGAATTTTGTTGGTATCCTACGGTGTTAATCTCTATAGCAAATTTGGTTAAATTAATTGCACTTGTTTCATGTTCGTCATAATCAGGTCCATTACGATATCTCTTCTTGAAATCAGATTCATCAGAGATATGGGTATGCATATCTTTTACTTTGTTAATAGAGTCTTCAGCTGAAATTATCAGTTCAGAGACTTCATCATCTAAGTCATCTAGGGAATCAGCAGTATCAGATATGACAGATACAAAGTCTTTTAGAATTGAACTCATCTCTTTTTTGTCAGCATACTTACATAGCATAAAATCTGCAATTCCAACAATTTTATCTAAATCCTGTAGTTCTTCTAAAGAGAGTTTATCAATTTTATCTTTATCAGAAGGTTTTACCTCAGATAGTTTTTTATCAATTTTTGAAGAGATTGATCTAATACGGTCTAGATCCTTTGAAAAATTCCGTTTAGAATGAAGGAGTGTCAAACATTGCATGATTTAAAAAAATTAAGATTAGGGTACTGCTTACTTATTTTAGAGTCCACCATCAACTTTACTTTATCAAGTAGAGTTGAAGATTCTTCATTTGATTGACTAAAGTCAAATCTTGCCTTTGTGAGTGCAGCGGAATCCAATACTATACTGCCTAAATGGACAGAGATTTCAGATAGCATTTGGCTACAATTTGGAACAATATCAAATAATTGCGCACTAACAGTTCTAATCATTGGAATTGAGGAAAGTAGAACTTCAGGAATGCTACTTACACTAGAGATATTTCCAGTTCTTTTTTTTACTTGAAAGAGGGTTTCCAGAGAAAAGACAACGATTCGTTCTAACTCGATTGATTTAAGAAAAATTTGATCATTTTCATTAAAATCATCAACTAAATCTTTGTTTGATTTTTTTAGATCATTTCTTTTTTTCTTAAGGATTACAATAATCTCATCTAACAGGGTTATTGAATATTCCAATCTTGGAACAAGAGTGACAGAATGAGATATGGTTTCATATTCTAATGTGTCAACACTGCATTTAACCAACATACCATTTAGTTGATCAAGATTTTGTATTTGAATACAGTGTAACAATTAATTTAGTAACCACAGTGACAAGCACCTACAGATACAATTTTGATTTTTTTTGAGTATTTGTATAAAGGAATTTAGCTCTCAATTTTACCTAATAACAAATCAAGGAAAACCATGGTAAATGAACATGCATTAACAGTAAGTTTAGAAGAATTTGGATTAAGCAAGTATGAAGCACAAGCATATGTAACCCTAATTGCTAAAGGGACAGTATCGGCAAGTGAATTAGCGTATTATTCGGAGATTCCAAGAACAAAAATTTATCCAACTTTACTAAAACTAGAAAATAAGAAGCTGGTAATAATTTCTAAAAGTAAGCCAATAATGTGTACAGCGATAGCTCCTGAGGATGCCTTTGATGGAATTATTCATGAACAAATCAACAAAGTAAATGCAATGAACACTCTGATATCCAATTTGAAGAAGGCAAGTGAGGAAAGTAGAAAATCACGAGGATCTGAAGAAAAAAGATACTTTCACATTAGTGCAAATAATGTCTTAACTCAGCTCCAAACTATGATTGAAGGTTCAAAATCATCAATCAAAATAATAACAGATCAATGGGGTTTTGGATTATTATCTGAATGTAAAGAACAGCTACTAACAGTACTACGTCGAAATTTAGATGTCAAACTACTTGTTTCCCCAACACAAATTTGCTCTGAATCATATAGAAAAATTCCAGAGGGGGTAGAGATCAGAGCATCAGAAATCATTCAAAGTTGCTTTATTTTTGATGAAACTGAATTGTTAATGATCAATAACAATAATGGGAAAGGGGCAATTTTTTCATCAACTGAAATTCTCGGGATAAATCAAGAAAAAATATTTTCAAGCATATGGAAGAATGCAGTAAAAACTAAAGCTCTTGCGGACATGACAAAATCAGATGCACAGGAGATTTACAAAATCATCAAAACGGTAGATGAATCAGGATTGATGTATGTTCTAAACTCTACAATGGTATCAAAAAAACATGAATTTGATATGTTCAAATTATTAGAAAAAAATGGAATTTCTTTAAAGGCAAAATCACTTGATGACATCATAGAAATAATAGATGCAGTGATGCAGGTCACGTGTTCAGGTCATGTAAACTTTGAAGCAAATACAAAAAACATTACAATTGAGTCAAAACTGAACAGTGGACATTCGCTACCTTGGGTTTCTATTTTAGATGGATGTCTCCAAAAACAAGGTTACAAAACTAGAACAATATATCAAAATAATTCCAACAAGGGCGAAAAAATTCACATTAAGATAAGTAAAAATTAAAATCAGACTAAATTTGGCATCATAGTCTTGATTGAAGAAAAACTTGAAACTTTAGGAGTGAAACTTCCAAATCCCCCAACACCAGCAGGATCATATGTTCCTGCAGTTAGAATTGGAAATTTGCTCTATATTTCTGGACAAATTCCCATGGAAAATGGCAAAGTAATCTTCACGGGAAAGGTTTCAAATAACAATATAGAAATGGCTCAGAAATCTGCAAGAATGTGTGCAGTTAACATTTTAGCACAGATAAAGAGAGAATTAGGAGATTTAGATAAAGTTACCAAAATTGTCAAATTGTCAGGATTTGTAAATTCTGCTTCAGAATTCTCACAGCACCCCAAAGTCATCAATTCAGCTTCAGATCTGTTTTTTGAGGTATTTGGTGAGAAAGGAAAACACTCAAGAATTGCAGTGGGAGTAGCTAGTTTACCATTAAACTCAATGACAGAAATTGATGCAATTATTGAAGTTTCAGAATAAAAATTTGGGAATTTTTTTAAATAGATTTTTGAATTAATTACATTTATGGTTCAAATGTGTCGTGGATTATGTGAACGTCTAAAAACAGATTCATTTACAAATAATCTACGTTACAAAATAGGCCAAAAATGGTGTTCATTGTGCGCATTGTTTTTCTTTACTGAAGAAAATACCGGCCCCTATTGTAAAACCAGATTAAGATCAAAACCAAGGAGTAAAAAACATGAATTGCCAAGAATGTAATCATGAAAAGGGAAAATGTCAATGTTATTGTTGCTGTTCAGTTATGCAAATAGGATGTCCTTATTGTATTCTTCCTATTTTAGGATATAGACAGGTAAAGAAAATCATCAGAAAAATCAGAAACGATCACAAAAAATTTGAATGACAAGAAGGCTATTAATTCAAATACAAGTAATATGTAATTAGAACTTAGTGAAAAAAGGGTCTAAAACAATACTAATGATTTTAATTGCAATATCATTTGTATCCACATCAGCTTTTGCAGAGCCTTCAATAGAAATCAGCGCATCTTCTGAGAACATAAAGTCCTTGGACTCTGTATTGATTACCGGAAAAATAACAGGAGTGACAGAATACAAACCAGTAAAACTTATTGTGACAGATCCAAATGGAATAATTGTATATGCCCCGGCAATAACAATTGGAGATAATGGAGAATTTAGGAAGTTACTTCAACCAACCCTTCCAAGCTTTATGGCAGGAACATATACAGTAACTGCAGGCCATGAAGAAACCAACATCACAGCACAAACTCAATTTACGGTTACAACACAAGACCTTCCAAGAAATCAGATTACCCAACCAGTTCAAGAATCAGTGGTTGAAGAAGAAAAACAGGCCATAATAAGCGGAATTACAATGTCAGCAGATGCAATTGAGGGTTCAGACACAATAAAGATTGTCGGAAACACTAGTTTTTGGGGAGCAGACATCACATTTGTTGTTAATTCTCCTACAGGAAATATAGTTACAGTGGCACAAGTTACACCAGGACTAAATGGAGATTTTGAAGTGGGAATTAAAATAGGAGGACCAATGTGGAAAGAAGACGGCATGTATACCATTACAGCAAACCAGGGTACAACATCAGAACATAAAGAATCAATTAAAGTAGAAATCAAAGAGGGATTAGTGATACCAGAATTTGGGACAATTGTATCATTAGTTTTAGTAGTTTCAATATTTGCAATCATCATGTTTTCAGCAAAATCAAAACTTGGTGTTTTCTCTAGATACTAATATTATAGATCAAGTACGAACAAGAATAGAGATGTTCAATTTGAATGAATTAGAATCACAAAAATATATTTCACTTGAAACATATAGAAAAAATAACAAGCCGGTAAGAACGCCGGTTTGGTTTGTTGTAAAAAATAATTTGATTTATGTTGTTACTCGTGATCAAACAGGAA
>JAOTZM010000037.1 GCA_029861345.1 Candidatus Nitrosopumilus sp. | reverse complement strand
AGAATTCATTTGCCCATACTGAATCAATTTTCAGCATGAAAGAAAAGAAGCAAAAACTACAAGAACACTTTGCTAAGAATAATTAATTTCTGATTCTCTCGATTCTGATTTTCTTAGGGATGTTTTTTGAAACTTTTTCTACTATTATTCTAAGTTCATCTACTTCTACTTTATCTCCTTCTTGTGGTATATCTTGAAGTCTTTCATGAAGTAAACCACTAAGTGATGCATAATCATCTCCTTCTGGAACTCTGGTTTTGAAAATTTCATTAATAATATCGATTTCAATATCTCCATTAGTAATTATTGTATCTTGATCAATTCTTGCATATCCTGTTGGGCGGGTTAAATCTGTCTCATCTTCTATTTCCCCTACTATCTCTTCAAGTAAGTCTTCTAGAGTAACTAGACCCTGAACCCCGCCATATTCGTCAACAACTATTGCCATGTGCGTCTTTCTTCCTTTCATCTCTTTTAACAAAGAACTAACCATCTTTTCTTGAGATACAAAGACTGGTTTTCTTGCAATCTGCTCAAGACTTACCATTTTGTTGTCTTTCTCTAATTCTTTTAGAACATCGCTTACGTGAATAAAACCAACAATATCATCACCGGTGTCCCCAAAAATTGGAATTCGCGAATATCCGCTCTGATTGATTTGTGGCAGTGCTTCAAAAAGTAACGTTTTGGAATTAAGTGAAAACATTTTTGTTCGTGGAGTCATAACTGAGCGAATTACCGTGTCATCAAATTTTAGAGCACCGTGAACCAATTCCATCTCATCTTTTTCAATAGCTTTCTCTTCTAATCCTTGATCAATGACTCCTTTGATCTCTTCCTCAGTAATCGGTGGAGGTATATGACTACTTCCAGTCATCTTTACTACCCCTTTTGTGATAATCTCAAAAAATTTTACCACGGGATAAAATGCATAACTAAATGCTAGTAATACCGGAGCATATCTTAGTGCAATTTTAGTGGAATTTGCATTGCAGTAAGTCTTTGGAGTGATCTCCCCAAATACTAGAATCAGAAACGTCATTACTCCTACAGCAATCCCCAAACCCTGATCTCCAAACAATCTAATTGCTACACTTGTTGCAAGGGCAGAAGCTCCCACATTTACGAGATTATTGCCAAGATTGACACTTGACATCATCCAGCTTGGATTTGTTTTTAATTTGTATAATGCTTTTGAGCCTTTCCTTCCTTCATTTAGAAGTTGAACAACTTTTGATTTTCTAACTCCTACCAATGCAACTTCTAATCCACTAAAAAATCCAGATAATCCAATTAGAACAGATAACACTGTTACTTCGACCCATAAATCTACCATAACATCCTCCAAAAAAATCTCTTAGAATAACACCCGCTATTCATTTAGTTTTTTAACACCATCTTTTGGTTACCATACTTTTGCAAAACTTGAATTTAACTCTTAAGATATCAAAAGTGGTCTTATTTATTTAGGCTAAAAAATGAGGCTAATTTTTTGGGGGTTTTGCAAATGTATTTTCAGGATTATTATGATATTCGACAGGAAGCATGGCATCTTTTTGGCGACCGGTAAGAATTCCCACGACCACGTCATCTTTTTTTATTATGCCTTCATTGATTAATTTTTTAACTCCTACAACTGATGCTCCTGATGCCATCTCACAATCAAAACCATTAAGCCCAACAACTGACATTCCATCTAGCATATCTGAGTCTGAAACTGTAGTCACTACGCCGTTTGTAAATTCTAGTGCACGTAAACCTTTCAAGATGTTTGCAGGTCTGCCAATTTGGATTGCAGTAGCTTTGGTTTTTGGTCGTAATCCTTCTTTATCAAGATAATCATAATATCTAGAAATTAATTCAGTGTTGGGCTTACCTTTGTTCCATCTAAGTTCCTCTCCTTCAAATTCACCATTATACAAATCAGCTAATGTACTTGCACCATCAGAATTTATCACAGCAATTCTTGGAATCTTTTTAATCCAACCCCACTCGTATAATTCCATCAATGCTTTTCCACAACTTGATGTATTCCCTAATGCCCCTCCTGGATAAACAATCCAATCTGGAACCTCCCAATTTAGATACTCTAATGCTCTAAATGGAATTGTTTTTTGTCCTTCTATCCGAAATGGATTAATAGAGTTTACTGTGTAACCCTCGTGATTTTGTGCATCTTCTAGTGATTGTTTTAATGCCTCATCAAAATTTCCATTAATTTCCACAAGTTGTGCTCCAAATTGATATGCTTGACTAAGTTTTCCTGGTGCGATTTGTCCTGCAGGAATATAGACATCACAATTTATTCCCTCATTTGCAGCAAACATTCCTGCAGAGGCAGATGTATTGCCAGTTGATGCACAAACAATTTTTTTTGCACCTACCATTTTTGCATGTGTAACGGCTGTTGCCATTCCGTTATCCTTGAAAGATCCACTTGGATTGTATCCTTCAGGTTGCAACCACAATTTTTCATTTGAGATTCCTATGAATTCTGCTGCTTTTGACATTTGATAGGGTTTTGATTGCCTTCCTTCTGCGCCATCAAGGGATACTAAATATTTTGAACACTCATCAATATTTTCAGTGTCTATCTGACAAAAATTCAGTAATTCTCTGAATCTCCAAACTCCGCTTTCATTGAAAATACTTCCCTGAGGATTTCGTCTTTTGTAAAATACTTCCTTTAGGTTATCAGATGGTTTGTTTTTGTATTTGACATCTAATAGATGGCCATTTTCACATTGTACATTTGTACTATCTATTGGATATTCTAAACCGCACTGTAAATCAATACACTTGAGATAAGCATCATCTTGCATTGTCATTACAGACAATTGGTGATAATTTAAAGCAAATGAGTAAATTTTGTACGAGTCAAGCTATTTTTCCTAAACTTTAGATTAGATTAATCTAAAAAATACTTGTGGTCACATATAATGAATATTTAAAAAATATACTAATTCAGATACTAGATTCTTACAACAATCTTAAAGAAATTAAAGATCAATCGGGAGATCTTAATAATATCAAGAAAGAATTATTGAAAATTAATGGATTCATAAAAGTTATAGTAAACAAAATAGATAGTGACAAAATCACTTCATCTGATTTTAAGATAGTAAAATCAAAATTTTCACATTATTTAGATAGCTATTTCTTTGTAAAAGAGATAGAAACCATGGCTCCCTTGTATTCTGATGATGTCAGTAGGGTAAAAAATATGCGAATTAAGATATTAGAAGCACTGGAAAGCAAAAAAATGATAGAGGATGCTGAAGAATTAATCGAAAAAATATGACTGATGGAAAAAAATGCGTTTTGTGTGGGTGTAAAGATCATAAATTATTTGGATGTTCTAGACACATCTCAAAAAAATGCAGTTGCTTTAAAGAAGATAATTAATCTAAAAAAATAATTATTTAACTTTAGATCCTGATCTTTCGTGGAAATTAAAACAGCATTTGCATTCTTTTTCACGGCATTCAGTTTCACTGTGATGACCGCAAATTCCACATTCGCAGCTTTTAGACATGAGATTAGTTAGATTGTTTAGAATATAATGTATGCCCCAATTTTTTATGAGTTTGAGGTCAAATGAGATTATTTTTTGGATTTTGATTTCCTACGAGGTTTCTCTTTCTCTTCTAATTCTTTTCCAATTTCTGCTGCCTTGTTATCTACTGTCTTGATAATTTCTTGAATAAGTCCATCAAGATCACTGTCCTCTGCCGGAGGTTCCACAGTACTGGCAATTTCATTAATTGTAGTTGAAATTTCAGTGCTAACATCCTCAAAGCTTTCAGGATCTTCATATGCTGCATTATAGAGATCTTTGAGATTGTTGACATGACTTATCACTTGTTCTGTTATCATTATTTTATAGTCAGTCCCATTAACCTCAAATTCTTTTGAACTCATATGCCATTTTCAAATTCTTTTGCTTATAATGTTTTTCAGAGAAAAATAATTAATGTTTGATTCAATATCTAATCAAAATACAATGTAATCTAATGCTGATGCATCACTGATTAGTCGTGTGTGCTTTGAACCCATGACATATCCATTTTTGATATCGCTTGCAGGAATCCATCTGTTTGTTGAGGTATAATGTCTTTTTTCGGCCAATTCTCTTTCTATTGTCTCAATGTCAAATTCTCCTTCTTCTACTTCCTGTGTTGTAAGATGTTTGATTGTGACAAGAATTTTTGTAACTTTAACACGGTCACCAAATTTCCATTTTGCTGGAGGGTTCTCATCAGAAACTTCAAGTACTTTGATCTTCATCTGTTTGTTTCCAAAAGCATCGTGACTGATGAGTGTTCTTTCATCAGTAAATTCCTCAAAACTAACTCTTGAATTTACTTCTGCATCAGAAACTGTCTCGAGTAGAGATTCTGGTTTTACTTCAACTGATCCAATATCTGCTTTTTCTTCAGACAACATATTTTCATACATCTTATCCTTAAAAAACGATTTGTAAATTCAATAGAGTTAGACACTATGCCTTTGTTTTGTTTTAAAAGGCATATTGCATTCTTTGAGAAAAATTTCTTTTCTTATTCCTTGTATTTTTGCAAAAAATTTACCCTCATAGGTACATACACAATCCGTAATTTCCTGTGATTCGTCCCAAATTTTGTAAAACTCTCTTAATTCTCTGCTTTCGTACTTTCCTAAGCCTATTCTTTTTTTTGAGAGAAATTTGAATGCTAAAAGCACATTCCTTTTTTTATAAATATCAAATGTCTTAATCCATTCTAGACATCGTTCAATCTGATCAGATGGTACTGGGAGCGATGTACTAGTTCCAGATTTTGCCTCGATGGTAAATATGATGCTGTCTTCAGTATTTACTGCCAATACATCAGGTAATGCAATACTGGGAGAACCAAGTCTAAATGCCTTCCATTTGTCTGCACCATTGAATCGTTTTACTATTGTATCTTCCCACTGGTACCCTCTTTGTCGACGTATCCTGGCAGCTTTTTTATTATTTGCTTTAGTTTTTTTAATGATCTTTGGTTTAATGATTGTCAATGTTTCAGATTTTCTTCTCAATGACAAATTGTTCACAATATTAGATATAGTAAGGTAGGTAATTACAGAATAACTCTTCATAGTAAAGTGATTTTGACATGTATTTTGTAATTATTTTAACAATCTAGCATATTATATCAAAATATTTTTGATCTAGAGTAATTCTTTTTTTGTTTTTGAGAATCAAGATAACTTAATTTTTTTATCTTCAAAGTAGAAAAGGTATGAAAAATTATTCCTGAAACAAATTACAATTTTTTCAACACATGTTATATCTTTTTGAATATAATTACTACCAGTTCAACAATTCTGAAATCCTTCCACATTTCTAATATGTAAATAGTTATAGATTGCAGATTGATTATTGTCTGAGATAATTATTGAAAAATTACTAGAACAGCGAGACTTCTATCTAAATATGCTAAAACACCTCGATTTTCAATCAATTATGGATCCTTCTAAAAAAGAACTTGAAAATATTAAAAAATTAAAAACAAGCACAGTTGATCAAATAATAAAAGTAGAACAAGAAATTGCCTTTCTTCTATCTAAAAAATCATACTAATCTATGAGTTTATCAAACCCATTTATTTTACAAAAATCATGTTAGATGAACTTGTTAAAAATCTGGTTCACGTTAAGCAGGATTTTGCAAAAAATTATGATGGAAGTGCCCATATTCAAGAAGTGATGCCTTCTTTTGTTTCCAAAGAATTTCCAATAGATGCTCATCATTTACAGATGCTTCATAATTTTGCTCAAAAAAATCCAATATACTTTAATTCATTTGAACAAAAAATAGCAGGGATTTCATGCACTGTCTATGAAGGAGACATCAATCAATATTGGCTAAACAGCATAAAACATGGTACTAGTTGTCAGCCATTTTACCCAACATGGATAATGTCGGCTTTTGTTATGGTCTCTATTGCAGAAAGATTAGGGTACAAAGAATTAGTAGACATTGGTTCTGGAGATGGAAGAATTGCATTCTGTGGAAAAATTTTAGGATTAATTTCACATAGTATTGAAATTGATGAAATGCTAGTTGAATTACAAAAAACAATTAGCATCTCTACAAATCAAAACTTTGATCCAAAATGTAAAGACGCATTAGAGTTTGATTACTCCCAACTTCAATTAATACATCCTGTATTTTTTATTGGTGGTCTTCCTCAAATGGGCGGAGATGTTTTAGCAACTAGTATTATTGATAAAATAAATTCAATTTCCAATTTAAAAGACAATACGGGATTAGTATTTGCTGGAACTCATTCTAAAAGACAATTATCAAGTAATATGGATAATGGCGGGTGGAGTTCACTTATTGAAAAACATCATCTGAATGTAATAGATACAGTTTCATTACCCACAATATGGACTTTTGATCAAAAAATTGAAACGCCTTACATTTATACAAAATTCAGTTAACATAAAAAAAATGATTTCCATTAGAAATACCACATTTTGAAATTTTAACTATTTGATTTATCTTGGGAATTTCTGAAATTTTTGCAATTACTTTTACTACACCTTCAAACTCTACTACGCAAAAATATTCCTCATTTTGTCTTGAAAACTCGATAATTTTACCTTTAAAATCCCCTTTTTTTAGAGATACAGGGCCAAAGCAATGATTACAAAAATCTGAATCTGGCCAAACAATTTTCTTGCAAACAGTACATTCAGGAATGCAGAATTGTCCTTGAGATAATTCAGATTCAAAACTCATTTTTCTAAAACCAAAACCGTTGAAGATGTCGCAGCTGCTGACATGTTATGAACCAATCCCACTTTGGCACTGTCAACCTGTCTATTACCTGCATTTGATTGAAGCTGTTGAGTGATTTCTATAGTTTGAGCTATACCTGTTGCACCAAGAGGGTGACCTGAACCAATCAAGCCGCCTCTAGGATTTATTTTAAAATTATCTGTTTCATGAAGAGCCTTAACTATACCAATTCCATCACCTGTACTAGAAAACCCAAGTGACTCTAATGCTATAGGTTCACAAACAGAAAACGCATCATGTATTTCTACAACATCAATATCTTCTGTATTGTGGTTTGCCATTTTTAATGCAGTTTGCCCGGCTAGTTTAGTGGATTCCATTGAGCTAAATGATGCATGTTTTGTAAATCCTGCCGAAATTGTTTTTTGACCAATACCTGTAATCCATACTGGCATGTCAGTGATTTTTTTAGCTGCTTCTTCAGATGCAAGAAGAATTGATGCACTACCAGTGCAGGGTCTTGAACAATTTAATACCCTAAGATCATCTGTTAATTTTTTTGAATTCATAACATCTTGTACTGTACAAGTATCCATTGTTAATGCATTTGGGTTTTCTTTAGCTTGTTTGTGATTTTTTACTGAAACTATTGCAAGGTCTTCATCTGAAATTGAAAATTCACGTTTATAGGATTTTGTAAAAATAGAAGCCCAGAATATCGGATGTTTGAATTCTCCTCTAGAATTATCCCATTCCAAGATTTGTCCTGGACTATCATATCTTTCGGCTCCACTAATTAGAACCATATCTGCAAGACCTGATGCAATATAGGAATATGCTGAAACTATCGCATTCGTGCCTGAATTACAGAGACTTTCAACTGAATGAGCAATTTTTGGTTGAATTCCCGCCATTTCTGATAAAATTGGGGAAAGATATTTTGAATTACTGTTTGTAGAAACTAAAACAGCATCAATATCATTTCGATTAATTTTAGGATTATTATCAAAGAGATTTTTTGCCGACTTGAGTAAAACTGATTCTATTTTTTGATCATCTTTTGTAAATGGAGTTATACCATATGCTGCTATTACTACCTTTACCATCTTATTCATCTAGAAATGTTTTCTTTAATAATTTGAAAGATTCGGATACATCTCCAATTGGGTTGAATTGAATTATGGGTAAATCGATTCCTACTTCTTTAAAATTTTGAAATTGTTTTTTGCATTCTTCGGGAGTGCCAGATACTACAAGTGATTTTAGCATAGAGTCAGTAACAAGTTCATGATTTGACTTGAAACCTGATTTTTTAAATTCATCAAAGATATTAGATGTTTCATTTTTAAAACCATTTTTAGCTAAAAATTCTCTATATACTTTTCCTACTGATACATAAAATGCCAGCGTTTTTTTAGCCCGATTAATTGCAGTTTTAGAATCTTCTGCAACACAAGTGATTATTTGACATGTAACATCTATTTTTTTCTTTGATTGCATTTTTGTTATTGTTTCTTTCATTTCATTTAATGGTCGTAGATAGAAAATCACACCATCTGCGATATCCCATGTTAAATTAACCATCTTTTGATTTACAGCAGCCATGTAAATTGGAATTAAATCTCTTTTTGGTTTTATCAATAAAGTAAAATTCTTTAATTCAAAAATGTTTCCAGTATAGTTAACTAGTTTTCCTGATAACACTAATCTAATTATTTCAACATATTCTTTCATCCTTTCTAATGGTTTTTGAAATTTGTAACCATGAAAAGTTTCTACAATAGGCAAACTACTTGTCCCAAGGCCTAAAATCAATCTTCCGTCAGAAAGAGTGTCTACCGTGGCAGCGCCCATTGCAATAGCTGCTGGGCTTCTGGAATAGATGTTGATAATTGATGACCCTATTTTTTGTGTAGTTGTCCTATTTGAAACAGCACTTAGCATTGAGAAATTTTCCATTCCCCAGGTTTCTGGTATCCAGATTGTATCTACATTAGTTTTAGATAATATTTCTGAGCATTCTAGAACCTGGTTTACTGAAAGCAGTGAGCCTAAACTACATGCAATGCGCATGAAAATTGTATACATATTGGATATTCTAGTGTTCTGTTTTAGTAATGGGTTAATTTTGATTGAGGCGGAGGATTATGAGATCAGATGAAAATCATAAGCATTGAGTGAACAAATTTTAACTGAAAAAACATCCCCCGAGCCAAACTTTTGGAATAATGCTACAAAATACACTTCAGTTAGCAATGATGAACCATTTGTTGAAGAAGTAGCATACATGATGGTTACATTGCACAGAACAGGGGCATAATCAAAACCTATTTTATTATTTTCTCTACTTCAAGTGAACTATCTTCCATGTCTTTGAAAGAGTCTATTGAGAACCACTTTACATTTTTAAATTTGATTGTATTGAGTTTATTTTTTTTTGCATATTCTGGAAAAAGGGTTTTTTCTATGTCTCCTTGATTTGGTAAATCTTTGAGTATTTCCTTTTGAAGATGATATATTCCGGCATTCATCCACAAATCTGAAATTGCTACTTTTTCTCTAAATTTTGTGATTTTATCACCACTTGTTTCTAAAATACCAAATTTAGTTTGTAATTCAATAGATGCTATGGCATTTGGTTTTTTCTTAAGTTTTGTTAAATCAATATTTGTTATTATGTCTCCATTAATTACAAAAAAAGATTTGTCATCTATCATTTTTCCTGCTTTTTTTATAGCTCCACCAGTTCCCAAGGGTTTCTTTTCAATTGAAAACACTATTTTAACACCCATATTTTTCATAGTTAGATAGTTTTCAATCATTTCTGTTTTGTATCCTGTACAGATAATTACTTCGTTTACACCAAATTTTTTTAGATATTTTATCTGCCATTCAATAATTGGAATGTTCTTTATTGATACAAGAGGTTTTGGCACGTAATCCGTTAAAGGTCTTAATCTTTTACCACGTCCACCAGCTAAAATTATTGCTTTCAACTATCAGAGTCTTATTTTTAGAGTATATAATAATGAAATAACTTTAATCTAAATTAATATCACAAACTCTTCTTTTATAGTATTATGAAGTGTCAAATAAAACTAAAAGATTGATCTATTGTTTTTAGGTCTGTTAATATCTTTGGAGTGTTTTGAAGTTGACTGGTACTTAATTGAGATATAGTAACAACATAATGCTTCTTTTGATACAAATAGTGCTTTTGTAATTGAAAAATATCCATATTTCCTACTTTTGTAACAATTTCTAGGGTTGCAACATTAGACCAGTCATCAATTTTTTGATTTACTATACAAGCACCTAATGAAAGCATAGAATATTTGAAGCGTTAACTTGTTGTATGAGATTATCGTATGCTGCATTACTTATTGTAACATTTACACTGGGAGAAAATGGTTTTACCTCTTCATTGAAATTGATTATCATATCAATTATTATTTTACTCTTTTTGTTTTGTTTTATCATTACTAATCATTTCTTCCATTTTTTTTGCAAATTCATTATAGATCTTTTCAAGGTCTTTTAGAGGTAGTTCAATTCCCAATATCCTCATGGTTTTGTTCCAAGATTCAATGTATTTTTCATCATCAAACCCCTTTCCCAAAGTTTCAGCAATAGAATTGACCCCCTCTATTTTTCCTAATGAATAGATAGCAATCTCTCTTTTAGTTAGCATACTCTTAGTTTCCTTCTGTCAGATAGTAATGTAATTCAGTATAACATTCTACACAATATTCCTCAAAATCAGTATGATCACAATCATAAACTTTGGATACATCGTTGTTACATTTTGTGCAAGTGGGCATATGATTTTACTCGTTAATTGACTTTTTTATCTTTATTCCACCTAATGCGGCAATGATTGCACCTATTGCAATTAATCCACCACCTTCACCCGCCATTCGGGCAGGATTTTCAGCCTCTCCTGCACTGACTATCGAAATTGCACCACCAATAATTATCAATATTCCAGTTACAATTAGCATTATGCCTAGTCCTTTGAAAGGAGGTTTTCTAGAAATAAAAAATGCAATAAATGACAAAATTATTGGAGGAAATCCCAGTCCTATTCCTCGCGTCATTGCATCTAATGGCAGGAATCCATCACCTGCTCCACCACCACCAACCATGACATCGATACCATATATTATTAACATGATAATCGAAATGCCAGATAGTATGTGTGGAATAGAAACCATGATTGAATTAATTTTTAATTAATTAATAAACGTATTACGAGATATTGGGACTAGGTTTTTTAAATTTTAATTTAATGGAGAGGCTCAATGGTTACTTTTTCTTTGAGTATTTTTAGTTTCTTCAATAATTGCTCTACTGTCTCTCCATGTTCCGCAACTAAATTAAAATGTCCAAGTTTTCGTAAGGGTTTTGAAATTTGTTTTCCATACATCTTTAGATAAACATTGGGCTCTGAGAGAGTTATTGGTGCATACTTACCTTCAAATGACTTTATTCCTAAGATGTTGTACATTATAGTATTGTGGATAAGTTTTGTACTCCCAAGATCAAGGCCCAAAATTGCTCTGAGATGTTGCTCAAATTGAGACGTTTCACTTGATTGTAATGTATGATGGCCAGAATTGTGAACTCTTGGTGCGATTTCATTAATTAATACATCATCGTTTTGTGTCACAAACATCTCTATACCAAAAATACCAGCGCCCTTTAGAACCGCCATAGTTTTTTCTGCAATTTGCTCTGCTTTTTTTGTAACCTCCTCAGTAACTCTGGCAGGAGCAATTGTCTCACGTAGTATATTGTCATCATGAATATTCTCAACTAGAGGATATGTTTTGATTTGACCTTTAGTGTTTCGTGATCCAATCACTGATACTTCCATGCAAAATGGAACAAATTTTTCTAACAACAAATTTTGTCCTTTAAAATAATCAAATGCTTTCTGGACATCATCTTGTGAATTGATTTTAAAATTGCCTCTACCATCATAAGCGTCCCTTCTTGCTTTTAGTAATGCTGGATACCCAAATTTTTTCAAACCTTTCTTAACATCATCGATATTTTTTATTTTAATAAATTCTGGAACTGGAATGTTATTTTCTAGCAAGAACGATTTTTGCAAAAATTTGTCTTGAATGATTCTAAGTGTTTCAGGAGAGGGGTTTATCTCTGAATTTTTTTCTACGGATTTTAAAACATCACTATCACCAGATTCAATCTCATAGGTGATGATGTCCGATTTGTTAGCCAAATCTACAATAGCATCTTTGTTTTTGAAATCTGCAATAATCTGCTCGGCGCCGACTTGTGCTGCAGGACAGTTTTCAGTAGGATCCAATACTATTATTTTTGATATGTGTTCGGGCATTTTCTTGGCTGCTTCTGTAATCATCATTCCAAGTTGTCCTCCTCCGATAATTCCAAGTATTTTTCCCATCACATCAATCAGGAACTATGGATTAAAAATAGCTAATGCTGATTTGACTGAATTTGTAGAATTTTTGCAGTAGTTATTGTTAATTACTTTCTAGTTTTTTCTAATGCTATGACATATTCAAGAAAGCCTCTAGTCGGAATCATAATGGGGTCTAGTTCAGATAGTAGAATTATGCAAGGTGCATCTGAAATCTTAGATGAATTTAAAGTCAAACATGAAGATCAAATTGTATCAGCACATAGAACTCCAGCTAGATTAGCTGAATATGCAAAACATGCTGAAAAAATGGGATTCAAGGTGATCATAGCAGGAGCTGGTGGGGCTGCACATTTGCCTG
>JAOTZM010000036.1 GCA_029861345.1 Candidatus Nitrosopumilus sp. | reverse complement strand
TACATAATCTTGTATAGGATTATGAAAACTTGATTGCTTACAACAGAATTATTTAAAAATGTTAAAAATTCTAGGATTATTCAATGGTTTTTAAAAAATGCATTCACTGTAATAGTGAATTTGAAGACATATTCAACAAAAGAGTATGTTCAACAAAGTGCGCAGTTGAGGCTTTACATAATAGTATCTTCAACTGATTACCATTTTTTTATAATCTTGTATAGGATTATGCTATGTTTAGAAAAGGATAATTCATGAATTTTGTCAAATAATTAAGATAACATGAGTTTTTCACCATTAATATTGTCCATTTTTCCATAATTTATTAAATTATGACTTTATGATCACATATATACCAATAGTAACCATATTGCGTTGACTAGAATGTATACATACAAAGGAAACTGTTTCAATAATTAATTCATCTACATTAGATTCAATTTCTGGGATATACACATCAGATTATTTGGTTAATTTTTCTGGCCAAACACAGAATTACTGTGTGGGAATGGTAGATATGGCAGATTCCACAAAAATGGCAGCAACTTTAGGTAATGCAAAAATCTCAACATACTACCAAATATTTCTAAATTCCATGTCAAAGATTGTGAGTAGATTTGGCGGTTCTGTCATAAAAAACATCGGAGATTGTCTAGTGTATTATTTTCCAGAGTCTTCAAATAGAAATAGAACATTTGGATTTATGAGCTGTCTTGAGTGCAGTTTAGCAATGATTGAACGCCGTGATGATGTTTGCAAAATACTAAGCCAGAACAACCTGCCTAGTGTGGATTATCGTGTGAGTGCAGATTATGGATCGGTAGTAATTATGAAAGCAAATGATACCAAGTCCCTTGATATGATTGGTCCTCCAGTAAACATGTGTAACAAGATAAATCGTACTGCTTCACGTAATGGGGTAGTGATTGGTGGAGACCTGTATTTGATGGTGAAGAATTTTGGAGATTATAGATTCAGTGAAGTGAAAGGATACACACTTGGATTCAAAAATTCGTATCCTATTTACTCTCTAGAACGAAATTAATGTCAACAGAATCATCAAAAAAAGGAAAAGAAATTGAAGAACATTTGAGTATTGTGAATATGGATCCTTGGTTTTACATTTATGAGAATTATATCCGAAATGATTCTAAAGAGGAATCAAATCAAAAAGAAAAAGAACAAAAATCTAGTGACTAAGTTTTGCATACTCCTATCTAAGGTTAAGAAGTGTTTTACTGCAGTGATTTTTTCAAAAGCAAATTTACTACGTGAGAGTAACTGACTGATTTATTCTCTTTTTGAATCATTTTTGCTTGCATTAATCTTACTTTCTTATCCAAAGCCTCGCCAATCATTATTGTTACTCTTCTATCCATATTCCATCATTTTTGATTATATGAGTGGCAAAGACATTCACATTTTGCATCAGTGCATAAATCATGTTTATTCATTAAACATTTGAATCCAAATTTAGAAAGTTGTGTTTCCGTCCAAATAGAATAGAGTGAATTTACATTTAGAGTATTTGCATTTTTATTCTGGTGTCTTTCTTCTGTAGACATAAAATTAGTAGAGTTTGATTATATTTAATACAAATTACTAAAAATCAGATAGTGCTAACTTCGTAATCCTATCTAAGATTATGAAAAAAATTTTGTGGGGCCTAATTTCACATATTCTTTATACACATCTTCTATTTGATCAATCAAATATTGTTCATACAAAATAGATTGTTTCTTTAAAAGAATCCACCTGTCACATAGTTGAGCAAATGTAGCATTCTTCTGTACTGCATTAAAGGATTCGTATGCTCCTATCAAGTCTCTTTTCACTTTATCTTTTTTTGGATAACGTTTGGGTATTCTCTGAAATTGCATAGTTTCTAATTCTTATTGTTCTAATTATTTTTTAATTGCATAATCTCCATTAGGATTATGAAAAACACCTGACTGCAAAAAGATGAGACAGATGGCGCAGTCAGGCCAGTTTGTGGGATGGCAGATAAAACGATATGAAAATCGCTTATCTGGATGACATTATAGAATTGTAGATTTTAAAAAAGAAGATGAGATTAGTAGTAAAAAATAAGTAGTTAGAATCGGCATTTTTTCCAAATGAAATCTCTGTTTGTTTTGGCTTTATTTTCAGTTGTGATGATTGGATTTGTTGGATATGCTGAGGCGTATGACGGAAATCTTAGGATTACAAAAATGGTTTCAGACCCAACAATTGGAGATATTATTCCATTTGCAGGATTTCTCAGTAATGTTGAACCGCCAGAAAATACAACTGTTCAGATAAAATTTCTTGATACAGATGGAAGTGTCATAGACACATTTGAATCTCCTGTAGATTCACAGATGACATTGATTGATGAATTTACAAATGCATGGTTGTTTGATTTTGAAATTGATACAAGTAAGTACGAATTACTTACAGATACCAAATACCTGATTGAAGTTTCCTATGAAGATAAAATAGATGATAAAAGATTAGTTGTTTATCCATCCTTAGAACAATCAATAGTTGATACAGGAAATGCAAAATCAGATTCAATGATGGATCAAGAATCAGAAATTCCTGAATGGGTTCGTGGAGTGTTTGAATTTTGGGTAGAAAAACAAATCTCTGATCAGGAACTGATTTCTGCTATTGAATATTTGATTGAAATTGGCATTATCAAAGTAGATAATCCTCTAAGTTAATGCATCACGGCCCATTAACACAGAACTCCAATTTCCATCAGTCTGACGAATGAACAATAATGGACTACCAGTTCCCAAGTCTTGGAATCCAATTGCACCTTTAAAGTCTCCAAACCTAGAATCATCTACGGCTGCACTAGCTATAGATGTTGTTGAAATAGGAATTTGATTTGTACCAAAAGTGCCAACTGCATGAATTTAAACCAAATATGTTATTGTTTAAATCAGATTTCAAAACAAAAGTTTCAGAAATCATATAGACAACATGTCACCACGAAAATATTCTGAAATCAAATTTACTCAAGGAAATGAAGGAACTAAAATTAAACAATATTTTCATCCTCATAACACACTAAATGGAATCAATTACAGCATAGCTCAATTCACCTTAGAGCCTGGAAAAAAATCCAAGATTCACAAAATGAA
Source organism: Candidatus Nitrosopumilus sp. (assembly GCA_029861345.1). Lineage (GTDB taxonomy): Archaea > Thermoproteota > Nitrososphaeria > Nitrososphaerales > Nitrosopumilaceae > Nitrosopumilus. The sequence goes on along the minus strand of JAOTZM010000036.1, from coordinate 9,431 downwards.
TTCATCTGAAGTCTACTATATTTTAGAAGGAAGTGGAAAACTAAAGATCAATGGAAAAACATACTATCTTGAAAAAGATGATTCAGTATACATTCCACCAAATTCTAAGCAATTTATCAAAAATTCAGGGTCGATTAATTTGAGATTTTTATGTATAGTAGAACCAGCATGGAAAGAAGAAGATGAAGTTTTGTTAGAATAAGAGACGAGTAAATCTAAAAAATATGCAATTATTTTTAACATATAACAAACATCTATTTTTAGTGAACACATATCAGGCACTCAAAGTATTGAATGTGAATCCAGATTCATCCCAGGATGAGATCAAGGCATCATATAGAAAGATGGCACTAGAGGTACATCCTGACAAAAATAAAAATAAAAAGGAAGATTCAGAATTTAAGAAAATCACAGAGGCTTATAACTTTCTTAAGAAAAATCACACTCAAATTAATAATTCAACACATCAAGAATATAGAAAAAACAAAACAAACACAAAGACTAACTTTAGAAGAAAACCTCAGTGGGGAGCTCCAGAAGGAGAACAGATTCCAGAAGAAGACTGGAGTAAATATACTCGAGAATTTGAAGAGGGAGATCCTAGTTTTTGGAAAGAATATGAGAGACGATTCTGGGAAGAATACAATGCTCGTGTGCGACCCGATGGAAAAAATGGAGAGTATGAGAAAGCTAAAGAGCCTAAAAAGCAACCAGACCTTTTTGTAGATGTAGATAAAAGTTTGTGTATTGGGTGTTGTAGTTGTGAGATTATTGCACCAAATGTATTTGAAATAAACAAGGAAAGTATGTCAAATCCTAAATCATCGGTGATAAATCAAAAAGGTGCAGGAGTAAATAAGATAATGAATGCTGCTGAAACTTGTCCAACAAAAGCAATTATTGTAGAAAATATAGATACAAAAGAAAGATTGTATCCGTATTGAAATTAAATTTTTAATTTATTGTTAAGTTCTTCTATTTCTGATTCTGACAGTTTCAATGTAGAGCTAAACATACTGTGAATTGGTCCTGCTGAATCATCTTTACTTCGTGGAACAAGATGCACATGAACATGTGGAATTTCTTGGCCAGCTTCTCTTCCATTATGTATTGCAACTAAAGTTGCACCAGTTATAGCATCAACCTTAGAAATCACATCATGAACAAGAGAAAATAAATCATAATTTTCTTCCTTATTCATATCTTGAATTTTTTGATGATGTTTTTTTGGGATTACAAGCACATGGCCCTTTGCAAGAGGAAATGCATCTAAAAAAGAGATAGAACTTGTTGTTTCTTTAAGAATTTTTACTGGAATGTCGCCTGCAATAATTTTACAAAAAATACAATCCACAGTACATCATTATACTTTCAAAATATTAAATCATCGATTAAGGAGTAACAATAGTAGCCCATGCTAGGCCTTCACCAAACTTTATGGTTGCTTTATCGTCAGGCTTGAGAGTACAATTTTCAATTGTCTTTGGAATATTGTCTACTGTTTCAACATAGCAGATGCCATCATCATTTGTTAGAATCACTACGTCTTCATACACATCTTCACGGATTAGATTCCAAAATGGAAAGACCAAGGTAGATAAAACAATTCCCGCAGCTAAAAATGCACCACCAGCAACTAAGGCTCCCTTTTGACTAGAACTAATTTCCATTTTACCACGTACCACCATCGCCGGCGTTTGGATCTAGTTTCTTTGCAGGGACATTTCCATGTGCTTTTTTCATATGTCTTTTCAAACGTTCTGGATCATGCAATTCAGTACCACATTTTTCGCATTTTGTTTGATTATCTTCTTCCTTATTACGTTTGAACAAACCCATTATCTAATAAAATTTTGAAATACATTAAAAGGTATTCGAAACGTCCTTTATAATCATGTAATATGGTTCATCGTGAAAACTTTCACCATTCAGTCCTGTCCACCACCTCTTGATAATCTGAAAATATAAATTCCGTTACAGTAACACACCGATTGCGGCAATTTTAATTATTACATGGATTGGTTCGAATTCGAGCACATTCATGAAGGAACGGAAAATCAGGGTTTTAAGGAAGAATTCTCAATAATTTTAATTAAAATATACCATAAAGTTGATTATTTTTGTCAGTTATTGACATTACATTTTTTATATCATCATTCATGTGAAACCACCTGTTGGAATACCTGGTAAGGATGTATTTTTTGTCCCAAACTACTGTGATAAATGCAAAAGTCATTTTTTGATTGATGCAGAGTTTGAAATTCACAAAACAAAGTGCTAGGATATCCCAAACTTAGAATGGATAGAGATTATTTTCTAGAGAATATTCTCAATAATCTTTAGAACGGTGTTTGATAGTTATGTAAAAAATCAACAAAAAATAATCAATATCAAAAAAGAAAATCATATCTTTTTGAGCATAATGGCGACAAAGAAACTAACTCTGTTCAAGAAAAGATCAGCAGCAAAACTAGGATGGGTTACCAGAAAGAAAAATGAAGCCTCAGCCAGGAGATTGGCAACACTCAAGAAAAATAAAAGACGATAGACTAAACCCAAAATTACTTTTTTAGATTCGTTTTACCTGTTTTACAATCAGCATTTGTTGTCGTGCAAGTGTTCCTCTAGGATTTGTTCTTAGCATATAACCACAACATGGGCAGCGTTTACCATCCCATATTATGAAAAGTTCACATACGGAACATCTTTTTTGTCCTGTTTGATAGCGATCATTTTTCCCATAAACTTTTCCAGCTTTGTATTGGATGCACTCTCCCTTGCAGACCATGATCAGTAAAATGATATTATGATATGAGATTAATCTTACTAGTGATTGATAAGAACGATAACAGTAGGATATACAAAATTATGAGATAAAAAAGTTAGAAAATATCAGGAACAAAAAGAATAACCAGTTTTGAAAAAAACCAAATGCTTATCAATATCCCAGAATAAAATATAGACATCCTTGATAACCAAAGACACCAAAGAAAAGTTAGTTCAAGAGTTTGTGGATCTAATCCAGCAACTAGATAAGGACGATCATGATGAGATAAACAACAGGCTTGCAGACATTGTCAGAAATATCAGAAAAACATACACAGTTGGCAGAGATGATGATCCATTGTATAATGAAACTGTGAAATTATAATTCACTGTAGGCATGAGAATATTTCAATAGTGATACTTTTAGGCGTGAAATGCATATACTAATTATAATGAAAATGTCGACTAAAGATGAGATTATAAGTGATTTTATAGCTGTGGTTGACCAGATTGGCAAGAGACCCTGTGATGAGATAGAATCTAGCCTTCAAAAAATAGTCTATAGAATCAGGCCTCTTATTCACAAGGTAACCTGACTATCTTGTTTCTCCATTCGATACTTTCTATCTTTTAAGATAATCCATATTCTATGTTTATGAAAACAGTCATGCCCCAACACATGACATACCCTGGAAAAGATATGAAGGCAAAATATCTTCAACACCGAATCAACATACCTGATGACGTCATCAAAAAACTAGGTTGGAACAATGAAAATCAAATAATTTTGAATGTAAACAAAAATAATATTTTTGGAACTTGAGATCAAAAATTAGCGCTAGTATTTTGATGACAGCTTTAATTGCAGACAGGTTATCAATTTTTACAAAACTAGAATATAGATACTAGGTAATTTTATAATCATTACTTTGATAATTACATGTTATCTTTTGATTAGTGATGATTCATACGGTAATGTTATATCTACAAGTACAATGCTAGATTATTGCAAACCAGAACTACCTGGAAATGTTATCGATGCGATCTCATGTTCAATAAAGAACAAATAGCTGCAACACATCATGATATATTCAAACATCCTGTACAAAAGATAGTAACTTCCATTCTAAACTAATTCTCTCTTTATTTTTTCCTTTTAAAGAAATCATAAAAGTAGAATAACTAGAGAAATAAATTCAGAACAAGTACTTGACAAATCATAGGATAAAGTAGTAATGCTTAACTGCTTTTAGGCCGATTATGGAACTACGAACACAATATGACACATATTCTAATGCAAAACAAAACACTGATTATCTTTGCGGTATCTTCAGCTATTCTTTTTGTAGGTAATACAAGCGATGTATTTGCAGTTGAACAATCAACTATAATCAACCCAAAAATAATAACAAATGGAGACTTGTATATCGAATCAAAAACCTCAATTCAAATTCCCTTTATGGTAACTGCTACAGATAGTTTCAACAATCCAATCCCAGTAGAATGTGACAAGACGCCAAATACAATGTTCAAGATAGGAAAAACAACAGTAAGATGCATAGCAGTTGATTCGTTTGGAAATGAAGCAAGAAATTCTTTTGTAATTACAGTAGGATATGAGATAGTACAGATTCCAAATTGGATAAAACAGATAACACAATTTTGGACATCAGGTAACATATCAGATACCGAATACTTTCAAACATTGAATTTTCTACTAGATAAACAAATAATTCATGTACCTCATACCAAGACACTCAAATACGATGAGGAGTCAAAGATTCCAATCTGGATAAAAACCATTGCTGAAAAATGGACTAAAGGAGAGATGTCCGATGATGAATTTTCTATTGGAATACAATGGATGTTGGATCGAAAAATAATTTGAAATGAAATTATTGTCCATTAGATATTCCACCTGTAAATGGACTTCCAGATTATGTGATGAGTCTAAAATTTCATGACAAATAAGACAACGATATGACAAGGTAGTTTGTGGCCGTATATTTCTCTGAGTTGTTGTACTTGCGGTACTAGTTCTGAATTGCAAGTTACAGTAGCAATAAGACATCCACTACCATTAGCAGATGTATATTCTGTTGATTTTTCAGAAATAGATTACTTGTATAGTTTGAGTTATTGTTTATCCATTGATGTTTACTGTTGTAAGAATTTGCAAACTTCCAACATATTAAAAGGTATTAGAAACGTCCACCATAATCATAATATATATGATTTTCTTGTTCAAATCATCATCGATCATTAGGGTTGTTTGTTTTACAGTACATCAAAAAGAATTATTATACAATTATGTAAAAGAAAAAAATGAATTAAATAAGGAAATCGTTAAAAGGTAGTTTTTCAAAATTCAATAATGCCGGTAGAAGTATTGGACGAAAACGAGTTAAGAGTACTCCCAGATGAACAAAGATTTACTATTTGTAAACAAATTTTAAAAAATGATAGTGATGAATCAAAGCGTTGGGATGCAGTGTGGTTAATAGGGGAATTAGCTGAGAATAAGAACGAAGACAGCTCCATATTTGGGAAAGTTGCAGATATGATTGAATGGGTAATTAAAAATGATAACAATGGAGTGGTAAAACACGAAGCATGTTTTCAAATTGCTGCAAGAAACATGAGAAAGAAAATTCCTGTTTTATTAGATGCCGCACTACATGACACAAGTGTCCTAACAAAGCACGAAGCAATAGAATCTTTAGGACTGATGCGTGCTTTTGAGTCAGAAGGCTTGATTAAAAAAGCATTAGACGATTCAAGTAGAGATGTCAGAGAAACAGCAGAATTTGTTCTCAAAAGATTTAACCGTTTAAAAAGTGATGAAGTATACAAACCGTCCCGTATTTTGTAATAGGGAACAGTAAATAGAATTTTAGGCTGATTTTTGATTAATCCAAAAGATTAATTCATGAGACATAAATAAAAAAATAATGAAGGAGCCAGAAATAGTTCCAGACAAAATCAGAAGTAGATTAGATTACAGAGCGCTTATCGGAATTGCTTTATTGGTTGTTTTATTTCATGTTTTAATTAATTATATTATTGGAACAGACGATGCAGATACAATTGCATCAATTTTTTCATTTTTCAACCCACTTGTTGTTGCATCAGTAGGATTTATTGTTGCAGTTAGATACCGAAAATCGCTTGTTTTTGGAAAATCATACACAGCTTTAGCAATTGGATATTTGAGTATTTTTTTTGGCGAAGTAACTTACATGCTATATGACATTGTTTACAATATTGAGCCATATCCATCAATTGCAGATGTTTTCTTTTTCATACAATATCCATTACTTTTAGTACACCTTATCTTAAACATCAAGTTTTTTGCTCAGAAGATCAACAAAATTTCAAAAATATGGATAATAATAATGCCAATAATTATACTGCTAGGATATTCCATATTATCAACAACTGAAGATGGAATAGAGATTTTTGAATTTGACTTTTATTATGGCATAGTCTTTATTTATTTCTCAGCACTAACTTTGAGTTTTGCAGTTATTGGTGCAATGATTTTCAAAGAAGGAGCAATTGGAAAAGCATGGGTACTCCTAGTAATTGGGATTTTATTTAATACGATGGGGGATACATGGTACTATAATTTAGAATTATTTGAAGCATATGATCTTGTTCACCCAGTAAACATGTTCTGGTATGCAGGATATTGGCTTGTAATATATGCACTTATTAAACTCAAACAAGTGGTATGATTCTCAAAGTTCTAAAATATAAACACAGAGTTAACAAGATGTTTGTATTTATCAAAATAGAATTAAGAATAAATTGGAACTGTCTGGAAGATAGGACTCTTGTATTGTAAATTCTTTTTGAGCTGAATTTTTACTACAACTAAATTTTTGTCAACATCCATTCTGATATTCTCAAAGATTGCTTCGTATTTTGCTACCTTTTTCCCGTTATTACCCAATTCAAATCCATTAGGTACAAGCAATCCGTGATTGATCAAGAAGTTTATTTTACGATATCCAGAGGTTTTGGATATTTTGGATTTTTCGATAATATCTGAAATGACCAAAGGTGTATCAATAACAGATCCAATGATTGAATTTTTGTCTTGCTCGACAAAAGATTCTAAGAAGATTTTAGCTAATTTTGAGTCTTTGATCTGAATCCAGTTAGAGTTAGATTGTTTTGGTTTTTCAATATTAACAATATTTTGTAACAATTTTTGCTCTAATCCATTAGCTCCTACTCCAAAAAATTCTCTTAGAACATCATCTAGTTTATGAAAATTTTGGATCGCCTGTACAAGACTCACACCATGTCTCTCCAATAGTCTTTGCTCAATTTTGTTTAACATTTCTTTGCCCAAATTGTCCTCAACATATCTTCTGAATGAACTGACTAGTAAGGCATCTAAATCATTTTCCAACATATCATACTATACAAACAATAGATAATAAAGAAATTGCATGTTAATTTATAGTGACTAGTTACAAAATGTCCAAAATTAATAAGATATTGCTATTAAGGATTAAACCAATTCCAAAGTTGGAAATAATGATTTGAAAATCATGCAAATAAGGAGGTCAGGATATGGATATTATCTCATTATTCTTGCTGCAGCATTATCAGCACTTCTTCATGTGGTTTCCAAACCCATGCTAGAGAACTCAGAAACTACGATAGAAATTAATCCAATAGTGATGGCATTTTTGATTTATTTTATATGTGGTATTTTCTTTACACCGTTGGTAAAAAATACACATTCTATTTCTAAATTTGGAAGAAAGGATTGGATTTTCATTGGATTAATAGGGATTGCAGAAGTATCTGCATTAATCACATATTTTTATGGGTTAACAACATCTACTGCAGTAAATGCATCATTATTCAGCAATAGTGAGATAATTTTTGCATTGGTTATTGCAATGTTGGTGTTTAGAGAAAGATTGCACATCAAAGAATGCATACCATTTACAATGATAATCATAGGAATGATGATTGTTCCTATTGGAAATGATCTTTATCAAAATAATTTTGCGTTACACCAACTTGTCACGGGAGATTTATTGATAATCCTCGCAGGATTTTTATATGCAGTAGATATTACTCTTTGCAAATATCTAGGAGATAGATTTGATGTGAAAAAAATCACACAGATTGTATCATTTATTTGCGCCGCAGTGGCAATTTCACTCATCGTAGTATTTCAAATTCCAATGGATGTCGATTTAATGCAATTACCAGGTATTTTCATATTATCAATTTTAGGAACAGGGATGTCTACATTATTTTTCTTGATGGGTATGAAGATTATAGGAGCAGTTAGAACAGTTTTGTTATATTCAACAACATCAGTTTTTGGAGTAGTATTTTCAGGTTTAATTTTGGCGGAAACTGTCACAGTTGCAGATATTTGTTCACTGGCTTTAGTTCTAACAGGAATATTTTTCTTAAGAAATAGACTTGTAGAAGGAAATGAGTCTATAAACACAGATGAAAAATTAATTAAATCAACAAATACATCAAGAAAAAATAAATCATCTAAAAAGAGAAGACATATGCAGAAAACATCAATTATGCACATTATAGAAAAAAACATTGTTTTCCAAAGTTGGGCGGGGGCAGGTTAACTATGAAAGAGGCATTCCCATAGAGAGAAAACACAGAATTGATCTTTGTTGTGCTATGTTAAATAATACTGCTAGAAATTATAAAGGATGTTTGTCGTCTCTCCAATACATTATAAAGGATACTAGTTTTTGAAAATTAATGGTTGTAAAAAACATCACAGTTTTAGGTTCTGGAGTAATGGGACATGGGATTGCTCAAGTGTCAGCTACTGCCGGATACAATGTAGTATTACGTGATATCGAACAAGGGTTTTTGGATAAAGCAATGGAGAAAATAAAATGGAGTTTAGACAAACTAGTTACAAAAGAAAAAATTTCAAAAGATGAGGGAAATGCAATTTTTGCAAGAATCAAACCAATTGTTGATTTGACTGAAGCAGTAAAAGAAGCAGAATTAGTTATTGAGGTAGTTCCAGAAATTATGGATTTAAAGAAAAAAGTTTATGCTGAATTAGATAAGGTAGCATCTCCAGAAATAATTTTTGCATCAAATACTAGCACATTACCAATTACTGAAATAGCAAATACGACATCTCGTCCTGAGAAATTCATAGGAATTCACTTTTTCAATCCACCACAATTAATGAAACTAGTAGAAGTGATTCCAGGAGAAAAAACATCAAAGGAGGTTATTGATTTGACTCAAGAATACGTAAAATCAGTTAACAAGGAAGCAGTATTGTGCAGAAAAGATGTGCCAGGATTCATAATTAACAGATTGTTTATCCCAATGGTTCATGAAGCATGTTATCTAAAAGATAGAACGGGAGCATCACTTGAAGAAATTGATTCTGCGGTTAAATTCAAATTAGGATTTCCGATGGGCATTTTTGAGTTAGCAGATTTTACCGGAATGGATGTCATTCATAAAGCTACTGTAGAGATGCATTTACGAGATAAAAAAGTAATTAATCCTCACCCACTTGTTGAAAAAATGTTTGATGAAAAAAAACTGGGTCAAAAATCAGGAGAGGGTTATTACAAGTATTCAGATGATAAATATGAAAGAGTTTCACTTTCAGAAGAATTAGCAGAAAAATG
>JAOTZM010000005.1 GCA_029861345.1 Candidatus Nitrosopumilus sp. | reverse complement strand
AGATGAAATGATGTTCATGGAACTTGCTTTGCGTGTGAGAATGAGGCACGAGTTTGATAAGGAATTTGGTGAAGTTCATTTTTCAATGTCATATCGAGATAAGGTAATTGTTATGAGTTTTCCATTAACTAATGATGATGTATTGTTAGTATCATGTGAAAAAGAAATCGATTTTGGTAAATTACCATTTAAAATTCTTAAAATAATTGAACCTCTTAAAAAAACTCCAATGAAAACATTCTAATCATACGAATTAATTCTGCTTATTACACTCTTTACTATGACTACTGAACAAGATGTTAGCTGGGATGAAATAGAACTTTTGGTAGAAAAACTTTCTAGAAAAATTTCAAAATTATCACAAAAATTTTCTAGTATTACAACTCTGAGTAGAGGAGTACTAGTGTCTTCATGTTTACTAACAGATCATTTGGGAATTGAAATTTTTTTGTCAATAAAAAGAAAATATCTTCTAATTCAATATTTGTTGATGATATTTTTGATTCTGGAAAAACTTTTGACAATATTATTTCTAATGTGGACAACACATCAGAACTGATTTTTGTTACCTTGTTTGCAAGACGTGGAAAAAAATATCCAAAACAATTTGTTTATACTAAAAAAACAGATAACACTGCTTATGTTGTTTTTCCTTGGGATAAATTAGAATTCAAAAGATCTCAGAAATAACATGCTAATTCATGCAACGTATAGTTGTCCTTTGTGTTCTTTCTTGATTTTCAATTAACACATTTTCAATCTTTTTGAAATTATCTTCCCTTCTGAATCTAAGAGATTTTGAAACACATTTCTCTGATGTGCCTCACTGAATTTTTTTATATTCTCAGAACTACCTATGAATAAAACCTTCATGGCTAGATATATCATAAAAACCGTTGACGATTCTAGAATTTTTAAAACCTTTTTAGAACTAAAGTCTAATCCGTCTAACATTTAGTTATTGAGCATCTTTCTCAAACCTGCACATCTGTTTCTAATAGTAACTTCTGTAACTCCTGATGCAATTGAGATATCCTTTTGGGATTTTACTTCTCCAGAACTTATACATGCAAGATAAAGTGCAGCAGCAGCAATTCCCATTGGATCCTTTCCTGCAACCATGCCTAGTTTCTTTGCTTCATTTAATATTGCAATTGCCTTGCGTTTACTTTTTTCACTTAATTCTGCTATGCTTGCAATTCTTGAAACTCCTTTTACAGGATCCACAACTGGCATTTTTAACTCAAGTTCTCTGAAAATTAATCTGTAACATCTTGCAACATCTTTTCTTCTGATATTGATTCCTTTAGCAACATCGTCCAATGTTCTTGGTGTTTCTGTGTTTCTACATGATGCATAAAGACATGCTGCAACTAGCCCTTGAATTGAACGACCTCTTACTAATTTTTTCTCCATTGCTTTTCTGTAAATATAAGCTGCTTTTTCTACTACTGCGTCAGTCAATGCAAGTTTATCTTTTAATTTATCCATTTCATTAAGTGCTTGTCTGAGATTCCTATCTGCAGAAGAATGTGCTTGTGTTCTACTATCCCATGTTCTTAACCTTTCAATTGAACTCTTTACACTTGCAGATAGCGGTTTTCCTGTTGAATCTTTGTTAGCTGCTCCAATCACAGTTGATAAACCCATGTCATGCATTGTTAGTGAAGTTCCAGCTCCTACTCTAGTTCTATTACTTTCATCATTTGCAAAAGATCTCCATTCTGCACCTGTATCTGTAATTTTATCTGTCACTACAAATCCGCATTTTCCACAAAACAACTCTCCTGTATTTTGATCTGTGACCATTTTTTTATCTCCACATGCTGGACATTTTGGTCCACTAATCAATGAATTTTTAAGCATACAACGAAGAATTGCCCACTTTACCTTATTATCACTTCTACCTAATTTCTGCAGGTTAATTGTGTGTAGGTTGAGCTAACACTCATTCTCATTTTTTAGAACAAGATCTGATGTGTTCAACTTTGCCATTACTTAAAAAACAAAATGCACCTATTGAAAATCTTTAATTTATTCATGATCACGTATTTTGTATTGACAGAAATTCCTACTGGGGAGATAATCCCTGATTTGCGTAAAAAAATTCATCAGATTAAGGCAGATTTGAATCAATTAGAGGGATCTGTATCTGATGTGCCTGAATTAATCAATGCGGCAAATCTATTGCGCTCAAATGAATGCCTGTTGAAGGTAAATGAAAAGAAAACTGATCTATTATCTATATATGAACAATATTCTAAAATTTTAGAAGAATTGCTTTTGTATGTTTTAGAGATACAAAACGATCTAAAGGAAATACTAAAAGAACAATCTTTAATGATTTCATCACAAACAAAAAAACAATCAAAGACAAAAACTAAATCAAAAACTTCTAAAAAATAATCTACTTTGATAAATGAATAATATCTCCAGATATTATTTTGTTCGTTTTCCCGTTATCTGATATTATTAATGCGCCATCATCATCAATTTTAATTGCCTTTCCTTTTATTTTGCCATCTATAGTCTCTAACTCTACATTCTTTCCAATTGTTGATGATCTTTTTGTCCATTCTAAAATGATTTTCTTTGTGTGTTTTGCATTTAATAATTCATAAATTTTTTCTAATTCTACTAAAAATGTTTGAACCAACTGAACTGGTTTAACATTCTTTTTTTGCTGATTAAGAGATTCTATCCCATAAAAATTTGGCGTGTCCTTTAGTGTTTTCTCTATTTGTTTTACATCTACATTAAAATTTATTCCTACGCCTAAAACCATATTCTCAATTCTATTTGATTCAAGTGATACATCAACAAGCATTCCCGCAATTTTTTTGCCTTTGATAGTCAAGTCATTTGGCCATTTTAATTCAGGTGAAATCTTGAATGTTTTTTCTATTGCATTTGATAATGCTAGTGCAGATGCAATTGGAAATAGTGTTGTAATGGAAATGTCAAACTTTGGTTGTAAAATTACTGAAAACCAAATGCCTCCTTTGGGGGAAATCCATTTTCTTCCGGATCTCCCTCTTCCGCCTGTCTGCTGTGCTGCAACTATTACTGCCCCATTATTTGATGGATTATCTGCCATTTTTAGTGCCTGATTCTGAGTAGAGTCTAAAGAGTCAAAATAGTACACCTGATGTCCAATCATTTTTGTTTTAAGACCTGAAGTAATTTCCCATGGCAAAAGAGCATCTGAATTTGATGTTAACTTGTACCCCATCTTCTGTTTTGACTCTACAATGTATCCTAACTCTTGAATTTTTTTGATATGTTTCCATACTGCAACCCTGCTTATTCTCAAAACGTCACTCAAGTCTTGACCAGATAAATACTCTGTATTATGAGTTTTCAAAAATGTTAGTACTTTTACTAATCCTGGATTCTCAAAAGAATTGTAAATCAATTATGGTCTGTTTTTATTTGGAGTATAAAATATACACTAGAACCCAACATCAAAATCAAATCCTCCGTCATCCATACCACTGCTGTCATCAATACCTGCATCTCCTCCTTCTGGCATATTTTCTGGTGGAACATAATCTGACATCGCCATTCCCATCATACTGAACATCATTGAGAACATCATCATATCCATTACTCCAAAGAACATCATCATTGGGAAAAATGATCTGTTATCATCCATGTATTGTTTCAGCTTCTCTTTATCACCTGTTTTGTATGATGCTGACATCTGATTCCATTTTGTTTGCAATTCATGAACTTGCTCATCTACTTCTTTTGAGCCTTTATCGGTAACTGTGATTTCGATTTTCTTTCCTAGCCATCCTTTCTTTTCTTCTACTTGAATTAACTCTCTATCTTCTAGTTGCTTTAAAATTGAATCAAGTTCTTCAGGCTCAATCTGTGTGGTTTTTTGAATTTTATCAAATTTGTTGGTTCCATGTTTTATTGCTCCAAGAACGATGATATCTTTTGGCTCTGGATCCATGAATTCTTCGTTTTATTAGGACTAAAAAATTCTTTGTTTTGTTACCCTTCTTCAAAAATTATATTCTGCATGTTTGCACATTAATCATGAAACAAGATGATCACACTGATGAACAAATTCGTGATATTCTCTCTCTCAAAAAAGTAGCTGTTATAGGAATATCAAAAAGTTCCTTTAAAGCAGCTCACTTTGTACCCAAATATCTGGCTGATAATGGATATGATATTACACCTGTAAATCCATCATCTGATGAGATTTTAGGTAAAAAATGCTATGATTCTATTTCAGAAATAGATGAAAATGTTGAAATCGTAGATATATTCAGACCTTCGGATCAGGTTTTACCATTTGTAAAAGAGGCCATAAAGAAAAAACCCAAAGTGATCTGGTTGCAAGAGGGAATCCATAATTCTGAAGCTGAAGAATTAGCAAGAAAAGAAGGAATCAAAGTTGTTTTCAACAGATGTATGTTAGCAGAGCATCAGAGACTGTGTTAACATGACAAACTTTGAAAATTTTTATCATGAATTACTTGATCTGGCAAAAAAACATGAACAACAAAACACTCCTTTAAAAATTGAAAAGGACCTTGAAAATGATATTGTCAAAGTCTTTGGTGAAAAAATTACGTCTCTGGCAAGGGCAAAAAATGGTCTTAGTGACGTAACAGAACTTGCATACACAACAGCTGAGCATCATCCTTATTGGAATTTACTTTACAATTGTTCTGAAATTGCAAGTAGTGTTTTAGAAAAATGGAGAGACTGTCTATCTGCTGAAGACTTGTCTGACATTGATTGGGCTCTCAAAAAACTTAATGAGTCACTTGAAAAAATTAAAAATAAAAATCCTTCTAGTTCCTAGGCAGAGATAAATATTCTCAACTAGTAATTATTTTATGCCTATCAAGCTTGGTTTAATTGGTAAAACAAATACTGGAAAGACAACTTTCTTTAATTCTTCTACTCTATCTTCTGAGGAAATTTCATCCTATCCATTTACTACTAAAGCACCAGTGTCTGGAATAACGCATGCAATTACTCTTTGTGTTCATCCAGAATTTAAAATTCAAGATAATCCAAATAACTCAAAATGTGTCGATGGATGGCGATACATTCCAATAGAACTGATTGATTTGCCTGGCCTTATCAAAGATGCATGGAAAGGAAAAGGATTAGGAAATCAATTCCTCTCTATTGCGGCACAATCTGATGCGCTACTTCATGTGGTTGATGCTTCTGGCGGAATTGACTCAACAGGAAAAATTACTGAAGTTGGAACAGGTGATCCTATTTCTGATTTTGCAGATATTGAGGAGGAATTAATCATGTGGTATCAAAAAATTTTAGAAGGCAATCGAGAAAAAGTATCAAAACTTATCCAGACAGGTTCTGATATTTTAGATGTCATTACTAATCTTTATCGTGGTATTGGTGTAAACAAAAATCATGTGAAAGAAACACTTCTTGCAACTGGACTTGTGGAAAAAGATTTTGATAATTTTGATATGCTAGATAGTAAAAAATTTTCATCGCACCTGCGAAAGATTTCAAAACCAACTCTGATCGTAGCAAACAAAATTGATGTTGAAGGTGCTGACAAAAACTTTGACCGTCTAAGAGAACGCTATAATGATACTATAGTCATTCCTGTAAGTGGTGACAGTGAATTTAGTCTCAGGCGAGCAGAACAAAAGGGATTGATAAAATATTCTCCTGGCTCTGAACAATTTGAAATTATTAAATCTGATAAATTAAATGAAAAGCAAATCAATGCTCTAAATTTAATCAAAAAAGGAATTATGGGTGAATACATGAGAACTGGTGTGCAATTTGCAATTAATGTTGCAGTTTTCAAGCTTCTTAAGATGAATTCTATTTACCCTGTCGCAGATGAGAAAAACCTCGCTGATAGCAAGGGGAGGGTATTGCCTGATTTGATTCTGCTAAAAGATGGGGCCACAATAAATGATCTTGCAAGAGAGATCCATTCTGATTTGACAAAAGGCCTTCTTTATGGAAAAGATTTACGATATAATTTGAGACTTCCAGTTGATTATCAATTAAGAGATAGAGATGTTGTTTCTCTAGTTAGTGCTGCAAAAAAATAACTACTCTTTCTTTTTGCCTCTTGGTTTTGTTCTTAAAACTGCTTTACAGCAAATACATCTAGAATTATCTACTGATAAAAATATTCCACAGAATGTGCATCTTTTCTGTCCAATTTCATATCTTATTTTATTCGAAGCTGGTTCTGCTTTATGCATTTCACAAATTCCCCTGCATGTCCTACCCATCAGGTTCCTCTCCAATTTTTTTTATAATCCATTCTTGTAACATGTAGAAATTCGTGGCTGAGATTATTTAAAGAACTGCCATTTTTTCTGCTAGTGCTAATTTTTAAAATTAACCATTCTACAAAGTTTTGAAATCTTTGTTAACTTAATATCCTCAATTAAAAATAATTTTTATTACACTAGTTTTATCATTTGGGATTCTCTTCTCATAATTGAGCCTGTATTTCTTTTCATTTTATATGCGAAAATGATCCTTCTGCAACCTTTAGAGTTTCAAATTTATCTGGTTGGATGATTTTGGCAAGTATTTCTAATCCGTCTATAGTTCTTATGTTAGGTTTACTAAAAAATGAATTTGCATCTACTGCAAAAATCTGATTATTTTTTACTGCCTTTAGAGAATTCCATTTTTGATTTTCTTTTAGTATGTTATTATATTCAAAAATAGTACGTTTGGTATCGAAGCCACACGGCATCATGATAATTATGTCTGGCTCATCTTCAATTATTTCTTGGAAATCTAAACGTCTTGAATGCTCTCCAATTTTACTTATCATGTTGATTCCTCCTGCAATTTGTATCATTTCAGGAATCCAATGGCCTGCTGTAAAGAATGGTTCAATCCATTCAATGGCAAGAACCTTGGGACTTTCATCACATGGAATTTTTTTTACATTTTGAATTCTTTTTTCAAGCGCATCTGTTATTTTTTTTTACATTGCTTTCTTTTTCTAAAATTCTACCTAATTCCTTAACTGAATTTATGATTTCATCTAGATTATGAGGATTCATAGAATGCAGAATTGGTTTTTTTTGAAGAACTTTTAATGCTTTATTGACTTGATTAGTATGTGCTGCACATACTTCACAAGTTTCTTGTGATATAATTAGATCAGGATTGGCATCTTTTAGATTCTTCTCATTTAATACGAAAATATCTTTTCCGTCATTTAATAACTGACAAGTCATTGTATCTATTTCCTTACTGGTTAACCCATCTGAATGTATTACAGAATCAATAACTTGTGGTTTTGAAGTTGCATTTGGTGGATATTTGCATTCATGTGTTACTCCGTAGAGTTTATCCTGTACTCCTAATTCATATAGTAATTCAGTAGCACTAGGCAAAAAAGAGACAATTCTCTTTATTGTCATAAACTTTTTTGGAAGTTATTACTTAAACATCATCTGTTTACAAAATGTCAATTTTCCTAACTAGGCAGATTAATAGGCTCAATTTAGGCATAAATTACAATGTCATCTGATTCTGAAGATATTCGTAGATCCATATTGGCAAAATGGCATGAATCTCTCTCAAAATATGGACATCTATTTTCTTCTGATTCAATTAGTGGCACTTCTCCTCCGTCAGTCTTTGTGGGCTCTTACAATTATCCTAAAGTCTTTGTTGGTCCAATGGTTCCACCAATTCATGGTGACACAAGTCTACTTGATACTCCTGAAAAATGGAAAGGAAAATCTTTAGAGGAAATTGTGAATTTTAGACTAAATTTGGTTCGTGGCATACAAAAAATCCCCATTGATCAAACAGATGGATGCTACATTGAAAATCTTCAAGAAGTTACAATGTCTTCAAAACCTATTGATTCTGATTTGATATTTGATAAAGCAACATCTACAAATGTTTCCCTTGATGGTGAAAGTGCACCATTTGGTCCAATTGGAGAGATAAAATCTGCAAAATTTTCTGGAACTGCTTCTGTAAAATCAATTGAAAAGATATTTTATGATAAGGACTTGAAAGCACAAGATGCAGTTTTAAATTTGTATAATTCTGGAATTGAAATTTCAAAAATTCAAAAATGTCTTAGTATTGGAATGTTAGGACAAAAAAGAAAATTAGTTCCCACTAGATGGAGCATTACAGCTACTGATGACATTATTTCTAAATCTATTACTGATGAGATTTTAGATTATAGTTTGATTGATTCATGTACTGTATTTTCCTATAAGCATTTAGGAAATGTTTTCTCGGTTGTTTTGTTTCCACATAGGTGGATCTACGAAATGATCGAGGCTTGGTATTCTAATGGGATATTGGGATTTGGTTCTGATAACGAAGATGCACGCGGAATTGATCATCCTCCTGCAATAGCCGGTGCTTATTTTGCAGCCAAATTGGGGGTTGTGGAATACTTGCAGAAAAAGAAAATTCAGGCAGGAGTCATCATTTTACGGGAAATTATGCCTGAATATGCAATTCCTGTAGGCGTATGGCAGGTCCGTGAAGGAATTCGTGAGGCTATGAAGCAGAATCCAATGTTAGCAGATAATTTGGAACATGCTTTGCTTATGGCATCAAACAAAATGAGTATTAGCAAATCTGAATGGCTCTCACATGGAAACATCTTAAATTTAATGCGACAAAAAACAATGTCCGATTTCTTTTAGAGTTTTAACAACATATGATGTCTTTTGTTCTTCGAGTTTCTGAACCTGAATTTAGAGTAGAAGAACTTGGTGATTCGAGTGTATCCCAGTATTGGTATGGCCCAAGAGATGATTGGAGCAAAGCTCAACCGATCCTACCTGCTACATAAAAAATGCTTTAGACAAGCCTGGAATAGAAATCCCATTTCCATAACGCGTTATTTGGAAAGCAAAGGATTAGATTATGTCATATCAGCAGAAACTTGTTTTTTTCCAGCTCGTCTTTTCTTAATTAGACTAAACATTATCATCCCAACATTAACAATTGAAATGATTTCAATCAAATCTACTCCATACAAGAACCAATCAAGAACTGGATGTATTCTGGATACAATTCCTGCCTCTAACATTATATCTGCATTCCACACCATATGTGGAACTTGAATAAATTGAATAATTGCAATGATGATTATACTTCCTAGGATTTTATTTTCATACCAATTCCAAAATTTATTCCATGGATTCATGATTTGTAATAATTTTTAATTCTATTAAACAATATGAAAATTAGTCGAGTCTAATTAGACGCACCTAATTTTTTTAGGAATAAAATTAGTCAACATAATGCAATTGAAATTAGAAATTCAATTATCATGAAAAGGAACTAAAAAATTTGTAATCATAATCTATATAACAAAATATGTTTGATTGAAAATTTACATACTTCAGTTTTTTCATTTATCTCTCTATCTGAAAATTTCATGCACAATCATGATCTTAAACTTAGTCTGCTGATGGACTGATTAATCAATAGACTCAAAAATTAATTTTAGGATATTATCTTGCGAATTAATTTTTGAAAATTTTTTATTCTTTTAATGTTGATGCCAGTTTCTTTAGATAACTCATATTCGGTGTAATCTAAGATATTTTTAGCTAACATAATTCCATGATGCAAAAATATTCTAACCTCCTTTGGACTTAAATTCAAAATTGTAATGGGATAGAGGTGGTTTTTCTCAATTATTTTTTCTAGGCTGTTATTTGGTGGATATCTCCATGAAAGAATATTTTGGCCTACACATTTTGCATATTTTTTTGCATGAGTAGAAACTTTGGTGTTACAAACAAGATATTCTTCATCAAAGTAGGAATTAGTATCTAAAAACCGTGCATGAGTATACAAGGATTCCTTCAGACCAGTATAAATCCCATGTTTAGAGTGATATTTGCATTCTACTAGTATTCTTTGATTTTCAGTAAATGCAATCAGATCAATTTCATGAATCGTGCACTCTCCTCTTACTTTTCCTCTAATGTTTTTGATTTTAAACCCTGAATGCTTTAGAATTTCACCAACATAGTCTTCAAAAATATAACCTGCAGGGCCTATCTTCATAATCGCATCTTTTAGTTGATATCTTTGTTTCAGTACTGTGCCATCTTTTTCCTCACTTAGTGCAGATAAGACCATTTTGTAAATATCATGCGTTTCCACTCCTCGATATATCTGGCCACGAATTTTTTTAATTATTCTCTTAGATGCATCTTTACTTGCTCCTGCCCTCATGCAAGTTGTTATGATCTTGTTTGGATTAAACGAAACTTTACTCCCATCTGCCTTTATAATGATAATTTTTTGAGTTATGAATTAACTATTTCTTGAAGAAATTAATCTTTTACTTTGATTTTTTAATTTTAATTGTAATCATTTATTTTTACCAAATGCCCCTTGATGATCACTTAAACAACAAGAACATTGTTTAGTGTAACATTCTCCAACTTTTTCATGTCCGCAAGAACCACAGTGACAAAATGGATCATTTCGCATGATTTTAAATCACAACCTTTGTAGTTAAACTAGTTCAAAGTTATCATATCTGAAAATATGAATCCATTTTTAATAGCAGTCAAAGAAAAACTGTCATGAATAGAATTGATTTGATAGATGGATATGATGAAAAAAAGTTAGAGAAACTCTAAATCTATTACTAAGGAACAGAAAAACTGAATTTAGTGAGATGGACAAAGCCACGACATCCCTAAGACATCCGATGATTGGGAGGTAATAATCCTAAAATTCTGTCTCGACTTTGAAGGTTGTTTTAATATATGGGCTGATACTGAAGAGCCGAACTCTATCAAAAATAACAAATGTATGACTATTATGTGAGAAATTTCAAAGGGGAAAACACAATTTAGTGAAATAATTCATCTGCAAAATATTGCACAAACAATATTCACAGAATTTCATCAAACCTACAAAAAAGTTGAGTGATTAAAGAAATAAAAGAAAAAAAGTTATTGTATTGATATTGACTTTTTCTTTTGTGTTCTAGTTGGTTTTGACTTTGGTAAAGTGATATCCAAAACACCATCACTAAGTTTTGCCTTTACTTTTCCTGAAATTACATCTTCAGACATTGGTAATGTTCTATAGTATGAAACATGACTTCTCTCCTTTCTGAGATAATTCTTTTTCTTTTCTTCAGATTCTTCCTTGTGTTCTGCTGAAATCTCTAAGGAATTATCAGTTACGTTGAGATTGATGTCTTTTTTCTGGACTCCAGGCACATTCATTTTTACCCGAAACTGATTACCTTCGTCTATAACATCACACGTTGATTCTGGCATTTTTGGCATTGATATTGATGGAAATGATGAAAATGCCTTTTCCATGTCTTTTCTTAGATTTTCAATTGATCTATCAATGTCAGTCCAACTTGATGTCAAAAATGGTGTGATCCCACTAGTTTTCTTTGGGGTATTTTTTGTTTTAGCCATTGATTTTATTGTTCATATCCCATTTAATGATATATTGTAGATTTTCACTTTTGAAAATTACAATAATTAAACAATAACTCTGATAATTTAAATTCAATTTTTTGATTCATTTTAAAAAAATTTTTCAGATTACATTTCAAACTAGATTAAACTATTATAATTTTAGATTTGGAAGTGATGAATTAAGATTTTAAAAGCTAAGTTTCTTAATGTTAATAATTCCAATAAGTATAAAAATTCAAAGATTTCAGACATTTTATTATAATGAAAGATATGAAAAAAATTCTAGTTCCTGTAGATGGATCTAAAAAATCATTTGATGCCTTAAACCGGGCACTAATTCTAGCAGGATTTACTCATGGTGAAATTACCTGTCTTCATGTTATTCCTCATGTAGAAGAAGGAGGGCCAAGAACACGTAGATATGATAAAATCATAGAATCTCAGGCTAATTCTATATTAAAAAAAGCAGAAAAATATGCTGACAAGAAAAACATCAAATTCAGAAAAAAGATTGCCAGAGGTTCACCTGGTATTGAGACACTAAAGATGATAAAAAATGGCAAATATGATCATATAGTAATGAGCACAACAGGAACCGGTTCTGCTAGCGGAGACATGATTGGAAGTGTATCCAACTTTATCTTACATAAATCCAAAATTCCAGTATACCTGATAAAATGAATCTGTTTACAAAATCCAAAAACAATTGTACTCAATGTGATGAGAAATTCTCAAATCATGATGACTTAGTAAAGCATGTTCGTAAGGTACATCACCATACAATAGTAAAATGTACTGAATGTGGAAAAGAGTTTATTCATGAAAAGCACAGATTGGAACATTTTAGAAAAGAACACAAAGAAAAAAAGATGAGAGATAGAAATTTAAAAAATCTCTTCAAGCATAAAAAGTGATTTTTAGAAATGACTCAACTTCGATCTGTCTTACAAATGCCAATTACCATTCAAAGTGATGCATCTCTTTACCATGCAATCTCTAGGCTATTACAGGGAGATATTAGCAGGTTGATAGTCACTGGAGGCCCTGATGTGCAAATCGTTACAGAAAAAGACATTGGGATGTTCTTGCTTACTGATGAATCTGGAAAGGCCCTTGAAGACATTCCAGTATCTCAGATAGCAAGGAGGTTCGTGTCTGTTCATGAAAACATGACAGTTCAGGGAGCAGCTGAAATAATGGTAGATAGAGACATTGGCTCTGTTGGAGTTTATTGTAATGACGAGGGATTAATCGGAATTGTCACCAAGACAGATCTAACAAAGTACTATTTTGAAAACTTTGTAGGCCACAATAGAATTGGGGATTTAATGACAATAACGTATACTTCTATGGACTCTGAGGACTCCCTAAACAAAGTCATAACAAAGATGATAGATGAAAGGATATCCAGAATATTTCTAAAAAATCAGAATAATGAGCCTGAAGGCATTCTGACTTTTCGAGATTTGTTTCAAATAGCCTTGACGGAGGGACGTTCTGATATGGTAATTGATAACTCTGATCCTGCAATCTCTGTAGTATTTCCAAGAAGGGGATTTTTGTCTGAATCTGGATTTGGAGAGACGACTCTTGCAAAAGACGCCATGAGTAAAAAAATTGTATCTGTAGACTATAATGATGACTTGATAATAGCATGTTCTACAATGATTGAAAATAAAATAAATGGAGTTGGCGTTACAATAAATGATAAAATATCTGGAGTGATTAGCAAATCCGATATCATAAAGGCAATGACTCAAATCAAAGAATGAGGATTGCCAAAGATACTAAGTGTGTTATTTCTCTGAGCGGTAATTGATACAATGCTATTTCGTCCAAGGGTTTCAACTGTCACATACCCCATTTTTATCATAGGTTCCGTAATTTGTTCAATGTGATGATCAAGAGTTACAATATGGATGCGTAATTGTGATTTCATGCGTAATTTTTGAACAACATTAAGGGTATTGATCTTATTAATATCAACAGAGATAATTTCATTCAAACTGATAACTATCTGACAAACAGTAGTAATTCATCTAGGGTATGATCTAGAAATAAACTAAAAAAAGCACCTGGATTTGAATTTGACTCGGCTGGTTAATTAGGATGAAAGCATCAGTAATACTGTGAATACTGCTCCTTTTTGGAACAAGAGTATTTGTTCTGACTGCAAGAGAATGAAATGCCAAAAAGGATGTAACTGCGATTGTCATTTATTGAGAGACAGACCGTACTAAAACTATTCAAATCTTTGATATTAAAAAAATTAAGATTACATTATGTGAAGAATGACGTGACAGATGACTCTCCTGCATTATGTATGTATAATTAGAAAACAAACTACTCTTTCTAATTGATTTTGACGGAATGGCCCAACATTTTTTTTGGAATTTTTATCTCTAGCCTTCCTTTTTGAAATTTAGCAGCAGTTTTTTTACTATCAATTTTCCCAGGTAATGAAATTGATTTTTTAAAATATTCAAACTTTGTAATCTTTCCTAATTGTTCTTCAGAGTATTTCTCTTTGAGCTTTGCCTCAACATTAATAGTATTTCCATCAAAAATAATCTTGATGTCTTTTTTACTTACTAGTGGAAGATCAAATTCCAGCATCCAATGATTGTCAAACTCTCTTAGACATGAAAGTGGTGAGAGAATTCTATGTTCAATATCGTCAAATAATGAATTAATTATTGGAGGTATTATTTCAAATTTAAAATCAATATTTTTTATCATATGATCATCTGTAAATCTGTGGAGCTCTTGTCTGTTTTTCTTGTTGTTGTTGCTGTAATGTACGAATTGTTTCCTCCATTAAATTTCTGTGTTGTATACGAAGTCTATCCATTTTATTCTGAATATCACTTGTGTCTACATTAACATCTAGAATCTTTGCCAGTGTGACTATTGCAACAATTGATGCTTCTGGATCTGGGAAGAATGGATGACATTCTGCATACAGAACAAGTGCTGGTATCTTTGTTTTTCTAAAAACTGAAATTATGGCTGCATCTGTTCCAAAAATTGAACCATCTAAAAATTTTGGAATTTGATTCTCGTAAAGTGTATTTTCCAATATCGGATGTGTTACCAAACCATAAATTTTAGGAGGCTTTTTTTCTTTACTAGCTGTCTCCATTCCACTTACAATTACTATTTTCTTAATTGCAAATTTTTTACAAAACTTGTGAACTGCAACTGCAAAATTTTCTGCCAAATACTGATTAAATGGAACATCAGAGATAATGATAAAAATATTGTTCTTGTTATAGACTCTAATGGGAACTAGGATTTCTCCGCCTTCTACAAATAACGTTGACGGAAGATCTGGAATTTCAATTTCTCCCACCTGTTTCATCTTTAGATGGTGAATAAGATATGATACTGAAAAAGTGCCAACAAGACCATTACTTGGAAATCCTACAAGTAATGTATTCTCTTGAGTATCCTGTTTTGCAATTTTCAAGTAATAATTTTTACAAAGTTTACAATTAAAAGAAAAACCTAGATTTTCTATATTGATTTTCATTATTGGTAATTAGCTGGTATTTTTTATAACTATCCGATTTTGCAATGTCGTGAATGATGCTAAAGACTACATGAATACTCCAATAAGTATAAAATATGAATCTAGTTTGGC
This sequence comes from Candidatus Nitrosopumilus sp., assembly GCA_029861345.1. Taxonomy (GTDB): domain Archaea; phylum Thermoproteota; class Nitrososphaeria; order Nitrososphaerales; family Nitrosopumilaceae; genus Nitrosopumilus. The sequence goes on along the minus strand of JAOTZM010000005.1, from coordinate 19,320 downwards.
TGATGTCTTAAAAAAAGTAATTGAGGAGAAGAAAAGTCGACTTTTAGTGACTGAAAATGATACTATTACTGGTCTTGTATCTGAAAAAGATTTGGGACTTTTTCTCTTAACTGATAACACTGAAAGAAAGCTTGATGCGATCCCATTATCTGAAATAATAAAAAAAATAATCTCTGTTGATGAAAAAAGAGGACTAGATGAATGTGCACAAATCATGCTAAAAAACGGGATAGGTTCTCTGGTGGTTACTGCAAATGACGAGGTAGTTGGAATCCTAACAAAAACTGATCTTGTGAGATATTTTACTAAAACATATCCTGGCAAAAAAATTGTTGGTGAATACATGTCTCCATATTATGCATGGCAGTACTCTGACACACCTCTATACAAGGTAGTGTTGAAAATGATTGATGATAAAATTTCTCGAATAATACTCCGAGATCATGATGAAATTCCTGTTGGAATTGTTACATTCAGAGATTTGTTTAATCTATCACTAAAGCTAGGAGAGCAAGAAGATATACTTGATAACTCTGATCCTGTGATATCTGTAATTTTTCCAAGAAAGGGATTCATTTCAGCCTCTGGATTTGGTGGCAGTACAAAAATCAATGAGATAATGAGTGAAAATATTGTTTCAGTAAACTATGATGATGATCTGGCAAAAACAGGAGGAATACTTTTGGACAAAAACATCAATGGTGCTGGAGTCTTGTCAGGGCATGGCAACATTATTGGAATAATAAGTAAGACCGACATTGTAAAGGCTTTGGCATTTTTGAATTGACTTTGATTTTTTGCTACAACTCAGATGGATTGAGATATCTATCAAGACACATATCTCTTTACATGCCTGATGCTCATTTATGAAAATTGAAGATTAATTTTATTGAAGAATTGATCTAAGGTAATAGACATGGTATCTGAATTTGATGTTATCCCAACGATTATTGGTGTTTTGTTTCTGGTTTTACCTGCACTGTTGCTGGGAAGATTATGTATGCATTTTAAAATTCCTGAAATAATCGGATTTGTTGTATCTGGAATTATTCTAGGGCCTTTTGCACTTGGAGGCATATTACCACTATTTGACAAATCTATTGTTGAGCTAAATGAAATCATGTTATCTCTGTGGCAGATATCTGGAATCATTATTTTGTTTTCCGCAGGATTACATTTTACATTTCATGATCTGATAAAAGCCGGTTCAAAATCTGTATTGGTTGGAACTTTTGGAGTGATAATACCACTTGTTCTGGGATATTTCATTATGTTGTGGATGGGATTTGATTGGATTGTTTCGATAATTATTGGAACAATATTTAGTGCTACAAGCATTGCAATATCTGTTACCATCTTAGAAGAAATTGGAAAGGAGAGATCTAAGGAAGGAAACATTTTGGTAAATGCAGCAGTACTGGATGATGTATTGGGACTTGCAATTCTTTCTGCCGTAATTTCACTTGTGACATTACACACAATTCCGACAATTGAATCAGTAGTAATTACCACAATAACTGAAATTGGATTCTGGTTTTTGATACTCCTAGCAGCAGTGTATGTCTTGCCAAAAATTGTACATGTGGTTGCCAGCATGTCTGCATCAACATTGGAGGGAAGAGGTATCAAACAAGGTGTTGCCTTGGGCTCTGCATTTGGATTGGCAGCAATTGCCTCAAGCGTAGGACTGAATCCCATTGTTGGTGCATTTGCTGCAGGTATGGGATTAGCAGGATCTAAACTATCCGGACAAGTTAGGGAATTTGTTGGTAGGTTGAAGGTAATTGTGGCACCGTTGTTTTTTGCAATAATTGGAGCTCATGTGGATATCACACAAATCTCATCAATTAACTGGGTCTTGTTTGGTATGCTTTTGACAGTAGCAGTGGGGAGCAAAATTCTGGGCTGTGGTATACCAGCTTCAGTTCTTCTAAAAAGTAGAAAAAAAGGCCTCAGAATAGGCTATGGAATGATAGCAAGGGGTGAAATTGCTTTTATTGTAGCAGGGACAGGATTGGCAATGAGTATCCTTTCTGAAGAACTGTATTCTACAGTTATTTTTGTGATCTTGGCAACAATTTTCATTGCACCCATTTTACTTCGAAACTCATTCAAGGAATAATTTAGACCCCATTTAGTTAGAATGATTCTATTATTATTATCTTGATTCAAATTCTGATTGTTCCACTAACCTTTAGAATTTTTCAGCTTTGATATTTTCTTTTTTCATCCAGATTGTTCTTCCTTTATGATCAATCAATTCTACATTCATCTCGTTAAGTTTGTCTCGAATTTTATCTGCTTCATTGAATTGTTTTTCTTTTCTAAATATCTCTCTGTTTGTAATTAGATTGGTTATTTCCTGTTTTTTGTTTTCTGTCATTTTTGGAATGATTAACCCTAAAACCTGTAACATACTTTCAAACTCTTTTTTGATAATCTTTGCATCTTCTTTTCCGAGTTTTTCTTCAGCTGCTAATCTATTTGCTTCCTTAACAAGTTGGAAAAATGAAGATAATGCAAGATGTGTGTTAAGATCGTCTTCCAACGCGTTGCTAAACTCTATTTTTATTTTCTCCATAACTGAATTAACTTCTTCACGATTTTCACCATCTGCATGAATTAATTCGTAATAACATGTCTCGACCTGTCTCCATTTTGTGAGGTTCTCTTTTAACAACTCTTCAGAATAATCAATTGGTTTAGAGTAGTGTCCAGATAGACAAAATAATCTAATGATGTTAGGCCCCCAATTTTCTAAAACATGTTTGATTGATTTTATGTTTCCAAGTGATTTTGACATCTTTTCTCCATTTATTGTTACCATTCCTACATGCATCCAAATTTTTGCAAATGGTGATTCTGTAAAAGATTCTGATTGTGCAATCTCATTTTCATGATGAGGAAATATTAGATCTCTTCCTCCTCCATGTATGTCAAAATTTTCTCCTAGATACTTTAGGCTCATTGCAGAGCATTCAATATGCCATCCCGGTCTTCCTTTGCCCCATGGACTCTCCCATGCTGGTTTTTTCTCTGAGAACTTCCACAGAGCAAAATCTAAGGGATCATTCTTTGCTTCATCTATGTCAATTCTTGCACCTGATTGAAGTTCTTCGATGTTCTTTTTTGACAATTTTCCATATTCAGGAAATTTTGATACTGAAAAATAGACTCCATTTTTAGAAGTATATGCTATTTGTTTTTCAATTAATTTTTCAATAAATTTGATAATATCATCTATGTGCTCTGTAGCCTTTGGATAGTTTGTTGCCCGTTTTACATTTAGTCCATCAAAATCTTTAAAATAATTTTCAATGTATCTTATACTTATTTTTTCAGCAGTTGTATTCTCTATCTCTGCTCGATTTATGATTTTATCATCTACATCTGTAAAATTTTGAATAAATTCAATTTCAATCCCTTTTCTCTCTAGGTATTTTCTTAAAACATCAAAAACTATTATTGTTCTAGCATGACCAATATGTGATTCATCATAAACTGTTACCCCGCAAAGGTAAATTCTAACTTTTTTTGAAACATCTAATTTTTGTTCTGAATTTGATAGTGTATCTTGAATTTTCATCCTTACTCTCTGTCTGGTTTTTGTGCCGGCAATCTTTTGTGTTCACTGTTAATTTTTAATCTCTGAATTTTTTCTACAGTTGATTTTTCTATCTGTGTAATACTAGATGTCTCATCAACAGAAAGTTTCTTATGAAATAAACAATAAAGAATAGAATCTATCTCTTCATATGACGTTCCTAATTCTTTTTCAGCCTCATGTTCTTTCCATAGATGAGGGCTGCTCTTTTTAGAAATCACATTCTCAGGTACTCCTAGATACTTTGCAATTTCCCTTACTTGGAGTTTGTATAGTGATATAATTGGGGTAAGATCAGATGCACCATCTCCAAATTTTGTAAAATACCCAATCAAATACTCACTTTTGTCACTAGAACCTAAAACTAGATAGTTTTTGGCATTTGCATAATAATACAAAATATTTGTTCTAACCCTTGCACGAAGATTCCCTCTGGCAATATCATTTGGTTCTAGATACATTGTGTATTCTTTTACAATTGGATTGATGTCAAGTAGTTTGTATCCTATTCCGGTTAAGGCAATCATTTTGAGTGCATCTTCAGTTTCTTCTTTAGGCGTTATTGAGGTATCTGGCATTATGATTGCCAAGGTTTTTTCTTTTAGTTTTCTTTTGCAGATATAAGCTAAAACTGCCGAGTCAACGCCTCCACTTAATCCTAGAATGAGTCCATCTACATGATTCTTTTCTATCTGATCTGATAAGAATTCCTCAATTGTTTCTGTAATTGAAGAATAATCTTGATTTATGATTTCATTTATCATGTCTTGATTCAATATCTAACTTGAAGAATCTGTGAGAATAAAAATTGTGCCTAATGTTGTTAATTCCAAACACTAGGAGTGAATCTCTCCTCTTTTTGAATTTAATCTATAATTTATTTAATCTCTAACTTGCTAAAATTTTCTATTTAGATATCCACGTATATGCCGTCATCTCTTGTCTCCACTGGATATGTTTCCAATTTGACATCTTTGAGATAGTCTTTTAGTTCTCCAGTTTTAATATTGTAGTGCCAAAAGTGTAATGGGCATTCAACAATATCCCCATCTAGTTTTCCAGGTGCAATCGATCCATCTTGATGAACGCAAAGATCATCTAATGCATGATATCCATCTTGATTGAATATTGCAATTTGTTTTTTATCAATTTTGAATGCTTTGCCTTTTCCTGTAGCGATTTCTCCTTTTTCAGCAATCTTTTTCCAAGTCAATGATTCATTGAAATATTTATCATTTATTTATATTCGCATGATAGCATTTTATAACCTAATTCAAGAATCAATACATTGAGTAAAGTAAAGACTAGCCCAAAATTAATCAAAGAAGGAAAGATATCTTATTCGTGGGCTAGATCTCATATGCAAATTCTAGATAATACCATTAATCGCTTTAAAAAATCAAAACCTCTAAAGGGTATCACGCTTGGATTTTGCTTGCATATTACAAAAGAGACTTCGGTCTTACTTATGGGGGCAAAAGAACTTGGCGCGACTGTTGCATGTTGTGGCGGAAATCCATTAACCACTCAGGATGACATTGCAGCATTTTTGGCATCACAAGGAATTAATGTTTACGCATGGAATGGACAGTCCGTCAAAGAATATGATTGGTGCATTGATCAGGTATTGAAACACAAACCAGTTATTCTAACTGATGATGGTGCTGACATGAATGTCAAAGCTCATTTTGATAAGAGATTCAAAGACATACAAATTCTAGGTGCAACAGAGGAAACAACTGCTGGTGTTACCCGAATAAGAGCCGTAGAAAATAAGGGCAAACTTCGCTATCCTGTAATTTTAGTCAATGAAGCATACACAAAACACATGTTTGATAATCGATATGGTACCGGACAAAGTACCATTGACGGCTATCTGCGTGCAATGAATCTACTTTTGGCATCAAAACGTGTAGTAGTTGTTGGTTATGGTTGGGTTGGACGTGGTGTTGCATCAAGATGCCATGGCATGGGCTCCAAAGTAATTGTCACTGAAATAGATCCTGTGAAGGCACTTGAAGCTCATATGGATGGATTTGAAGTAATGCCGATGTCACAAGCTGCAAAGATTGGTGATATCTTTGTTACATGTACTGGCATGACAAGTGTGATTAGAAAAGAGCACATCTTACAAATGAAAGATGGTGCAGTTATGGGTAATGTTGGTCATTTTGATGTGGAAATCGATAGCAAATTCTTACTAAAGCAATCAAAATCTGTAAAACAAGTACGACCGAATCTTGATGAATGTACTTTGAAAAATGGCAACAGAGTTTATCTCATTGGCCAGGGACGTCTTGCAAACTTGGTTGCAGCAGAAGGACATCCTCCAGAGGTCATGGCACAATCATTTTCAAATCAAATTTTATCTATAATGTATATTCTCAAAAATCACAAAAAAATGGAAAATAAAATCATTAATGTTCCAGAAGAAATTGATAAGCAAGTAGCAGTTGATGCTCTAAAGGCAATGGATGTTAAAATTGATAAACTTAATGCCGAGCAAATCAAATATGCTAACAGCTGGTAAAACTTCTTAACCTCAATGCCGCACCTGACAAGTATCTGATGAACAAAAAAGCTATCATTACTAGTGCTTTGCCATATGCAAATGGAGAAATTCATTTAGGACATGTTGCATCCACATATCTTCCTGCAGATGTGACTACTAGATTCTTAAAACTAAATGGCGTAGAGGCCTACTATATTTGCGCATCTGATGACTTTGGAACTCCCATCTTAATTCAATCAGAAAAAGAAGGGAAAACTCCTGCTGAGTATGTTGCTCATTGGAACAAGCGGGATTATGAAGATTTTTCTGCATTCAACATAGGATTTGATTATTTTTACAAGACTAGCTCGCCTGAGAATATCGCCTTTGTTCAAGATGTCTTCAATAAACTAAATGATGCTGGTCACATCTATGAGCAAGAAATTATCCAATTCTACTGCAATAATGATAAGAAATTCTTGCCTGACCGATACGTAAAGGGCAAATGTCCATATTGCAATGCAGAAGACCAGTACTCTGATCTTTGTGAAAGTTGTGGTCGTGTTCCTGAAGAAATTACTAATCCAAAATGTTCCCTTTGTGGTCAAGCGCCAATTAAAGAGAAAACAAAGCACTATTTTTTCAAACTCAAAAACTTTGGTGATTCATTATCAAAATGGCTTGATGAAAATGAACACCTTCAAAAAGATGTCAAAAAGTATGTCCAAAATTGGATAAAATCTGGATTGATTGATTGGGATATTACTCGAGATATTTCTTGGGGTGTTCCAGTACCACTTGATGATGCAAAAGACAAAGTTTTCTATGGGTGGTTTGATAACCACTTGGCCTACATTTCAACTGCAGTAAAATTTCTAAATGATAAAGGAATTGATGGAAAAGAATTTTGGAATTCAGCTGACATTTATCATTTTATTGGAAAAGACATTGTGTATCATCATTACCTTTTTTTGCCTGCAATGAGGTTGGGAATAAATAACGAATACAAATTACCTGATTACATTCCAACCCGAGGTCATCTGACACTTCAAGCAAAGAAAATTTCTAAAAGCAGAAATTGGTACATTGGACTAAAGGAATTCCTGGAATATTATCCTGCAGATTATCTTAGATATTATCTAGTATCGATTAATCCCTATTCTCAAGATGATTTGAATTTTGATTGGGATGACTTTACCACACGAATCAACTCTGAATTAATTGGAAATCTTGGAAACTTTGTTAACCGTGCACTTGGATTTACCAAGAAAGCATTTGATGGAAAAATCCCTGAAACCAGATCCTTTGATGACAAAGATTCTGAGGCAGAACAAAAAATAAAAAATATTGCATCTGATGTTGGATCTCTTTTGGAGCAGAATCATCTTGATCGAGCTCTAAAGAAAATAATGGAATTTTCATCATACTTTAACCAATATTTCCAACACAAGGAACCGTGGAAAAAAGGTCCTGGAACTGCAAATTGTGTATTTCTTTCAGTTAATGCTGCACGAAGCTTGGCAATTGCCATTTTCCCATTTATGCCTGAATCTGCACAAAAAATTTGGCTTCAACTGGGATTAGAGGGAGATATCGTCAAATCATCTTGGAACGATATGTCTGTATTGGGTATTTCTGCTGGTCATATACTGGGTGATGTATCGCCGTTGTTTGCCAAAGTTGAAGAATCTGATATTGAAAGACACAAAAAACAACTGGGACCATCTGAGTAAATGAAACCTCTACCAAGAATTTCTACTCGGGGATACTATGATCTAGATGATGGGAAAACTCTCAAAAATAATTTTTATTATCTGTATCCAAAAAAAGATTTTAAAAAATTAATTGGTTCAAAAGAAGTTACAATAATGATTCATGGTTTGAGAAATGACAATGCAGGAGCAATAGCCAAAGTTCTTCTGGCAAGAAATCGATTACGCAAATTAAGATATGTTCATCCTGTAATTGGTTATAGTTATGATTCAAATACCCCTGGTGCTCACTTGATTAAACATGCAAAACATGCACTTACAGTAGGGCAAACAATTGCAAAGAAAAATGGGCGGAACCTTGGAAAGTTCATAGAAGATTTTAAAAAAACTAGTCCAAAAACAAAGATTCGACTGATGGGTCACTCTTTGGGCTCTCAGGTAATACTGAGTACTGTAGAGTATCTTGCAAAAAAGGAACAAAATAATGGAATTATAGAAAGTGTTCACTTTTTTGGTGCGTCAATCACTGAAGATGTCCCATCCTCAAAAAAATATGGGAAAATTCTTCAAAATGTCATCAATAAAAAAATAGTTAACCACTATGCTCCTACTGATGAGGTTCTTAATTGGGCTGATAAGGAAAAATATGTTCTAGCTCCACTTGGTCTTAATGGAACAATTGGAAGACCAATTAGTAAATATCATCAAAAACTAGTAAAGCCAAAAAATCATAGATTTGCAAGTTATGCTGCAGTGTTGAATTCATTTCCATAGGATTCGTAATATTATGGTAGTGTGATTTGTACCTTATTCTTTTATAGAAAAATAATATTCACAATTTGTTATGAGATCAAATATTTCTTCTTCATGTGATGGAAAATCTATATTATATCATCTGCGTGTTTTGGATGAAAATTCTATATTATATCATCTGCGTGTTTTGGACGAAAATCCTGTGAATCTTTCTGAATGTCCATGCTAGAATATCTCAAGTGGTCTTTAGAATCTTATTTTCATCAGTCAATGTTTGTGCTCTTCCCAGGAATGATGAGAAAATCATGCCTGAGAATTAGCAGAATATAGATTTATCTCTTATTCTATATAGATCTGACTTAATACCATGTTTTGATAATCATAAACAATGAAACAAGAATTATTACAAAAAGAACAACTCGATGATTTTGGTCGAGAGACAATCCTGTTGGGAATCAAAGAAACACTCCTAAACTAGGGCTATTATTTTTAATTGATTTTTGGAAATTTAATAATTTGTATCGCCTCTTTTACACGACATTGAACCATAACTGCTGTGATCTTTAATCCAATCATACACAAAAAAATTTGTCTTTAATTAACTCTGAATTAGTTGACATTTTATATGGATCATTGAAATTTTCGTCATGTTACACAACATCAAGTCTGTAAACTTTGTAGTATTGGGAAAACAAGACATTGCATCAGACTTTGGGAAAAAAGGAACCGTAACTGATCTTTCTCTTTATGATAGAAAGGAATCTGACATTATCAAAACGTGGGTAACTCCAAGTGGATTCCCTGACAAAATACAGCCATTGTTTCAAGCAATTAATTTAGCAGAATATGTGATATTTCATGTAGATAAATTAGATAAATTTACTGGAGAGCAAATTATTGCACTTGATTCATTGAAAAAAGAAAAAGGAATCTTATCTCATACTTTTGAGGTGGATGAATCAAAGTTAGGTGCAATGATTAAAGGAACCGTGATTGAAAAATATGTAAAAGTTGATCAAGATAAAATTAAAGAAGAGATGGACAAACTCGAACCAATCTTAAATGACGGTCCCTCTGAGATGATAATTGATCATTGTTTTGATGTTAAAGGAGTTGGGACTGTAATTTTAGGTAAAGTGACTATTGGAAAAATAAAGCAATATGATAATCTAAAATTATATCCTGCAGGAATTGACGTCCTCATAAAATCTATTCAAATGCATGATGATCCTGTTGAAGAATCTCTGTCCCCTGCAAGAGTAGGACTTGCAGTAAAGGGTGCAAAGCCTGACGAAGTTGGACGTGGTGATATAATTTCTGAAGAAGGAGCAGTAGATGTCACAACAGAGATTGAGATTGATTTTCAAAAAAGTCCATTTTACAAGAGTGAAATTGCAGAAAATCAAGGGTGTCTGGTCAATATTGGTTTGCAAATCAAAGCTGCAAAATTCTCTTCAATTACTCCTCTGAAACTGGAATTTGAAAAACCAATTGTATGCAAAAAAGGGCAAATAGCAGTGATTTTAAAACCTGAATCTCCAACTATTCGAATTCTTGGAAGCGGCCCAATACAATAGACTGACTTAATAAAATCAAAAATAGTAATTTGCTATGCGTGGGTTAATGATGGGTAGGTTTCAGCCTTTTCATCTAGGCCATTTGGACTTGGTAAAACAAATTCTTGATGAGTGCGATGAAATAATCATAGCCATCACAAGTTCTCAGTTCAATTATTTAGAAAAAGATCCCTTTACTACCGGTGAACGAATGGAGATGATTCATGATTCTCTAAAAGAATCTTCTGTTGATTTAACAAGATGCTATATTGTGTCACTTGAAAACCAGTTTAATATTGCCACGTGGGCATCGTATCTTAAATCTGCACTGCCTCATTTTGATAAAGTGTATAGCGGAAACAGTTACGTTTCAATGCTACTTTCTGATTCTGAAATTCCAGTTGTTACTCCCAAATTTTTTAATAGAACTCAATACAATGCAACAAAAATTCGCTCAATGATAATTTCTGATGAAAATTGGAAAGACTCTGTTCCAAATGCAGTTTACAAATTACTATCAAAGATCAACGCCAAAAATAGACTGGAAATAATTTCAAAGTCTGATACGAATCCTACCGAACACTGATGGAACCGATACGTGCATGTCCTGTTTGTCCTGAATGCGGTTCAAAAAGATTTGTTAGGCTACCTGGCAAAAGAGTCACAGTAAAGTGTCGCTCTTGCAACAAAATAATTGAAATCTAGTCACACTCCATAAATTCATGTGCTCTACTTTCTCCTCTTTCTCAATTTCCATTAATTTCCTGTTTTTTAGTATGATTTTCCCTTTCTTGACGTTTGTTTCTCACATGATAAATTCTAGATTTTTTCTTGATCTAAAGAAAGATACTTTTTATTTTTTTTGAGAAAGAAGACAATTTAAGATCAATTTGCCACCTTTTCTTAATGGATGATAAGCAATGTCCAATGTGCAAAAGCAAAAACTATGATGATCTAAAAGGCTGCAAAGATTGTGGTTTTGCAGGATTATGTTTGTCTGATGATGAATAATTGTCTTTTTTCATAGTCTTTTGCTTTTTAAACCAAAAATTACTGACTATTACCTGAACATTGCAATAATTCTTCAGACTATTTTATCGAGATTTTAGTAATCCTGCCATTTATCTTGTTTGTGAATACTGTCTTGGAAAAATCAAAGATCACAGATTTAAAATCAAAACTCAACTAATTTCTAATAATATTGCAGTCTTCTCTGTTAGTTAATATTTGCAATATTTATGCAAAAATCATGGCAAAAACATGGAAAGATAACGATATCAGTCTTGATCCAATTAAGAATCAAACAATTGCTGTAATTGGTTATGGAATCCAAGGCGATGCACAAGCAAACAACATGAAAGACTCTGGTCTCAATGTAGTAATTGGTCTTAAAGAAGGTGGTAGTAGCTGGAAAAAGGCTGAAGCTGATGGCCACAAAGTATTGTCTGTTGCAGATGCAACAAAACAAGCAGACATTATTCACATATTGATTCCAGATATGATTCAAGGTCAAATATACAAAGATGAAATCGGACCAAATCTTTCTGAAGGAAAAGCATTGTCATTTTCTCATGCAGCTGCAATCTATTGGAAATGGATTGAAGCTCCAAACAACGTTGATCTTATTATGGTTGCACCAAAAGGACCTGGCTCTAAAGTTAGAGAAACATATCTTGATAATTTTGGAACCCCTTCAATTGTTGCAGTTGAACAAGACTTTACAGGAAAAGCTTGGGATAGAACATTGGGAATTGCAAAAGCGATTGGAAGTGCAAGAGCTGGACTAATTCAAACTACTTTCAAAGAAGAAGTAGAAACTGATTGGTTTGGTGAACAAGCTGATCTTTGTGGTGGTGCAGCTTCTATGGTAACAAATGCATTTGAAACTCTAGTTGAAGCAGGATATCAACCAGAAATTGCATACTTTGAAGTTTTACATGAACTCAAACTCATTGTAGATATGATTCAGAGATATGGAATTAATGGAATGTGGAGACGTGTAAGTGAAACTGCTAGATATGGTGGTTTAACTCGTGGACCGATGATTATGGACTCTGCAAATAAAGAGAAAATGAAAAAAGTCCTTACAATGATTCAAGATGGTACATTCAACAATGAATGGATTTCTGAATATCAGAAAAATGGCAAAGATGCATTTGACAAATACATGAAACAATATGACGAACACCAAATTGAAAAAGTCGGTAAAGAAATGCGTAAAATGATGTGGCCTGATTCCACAGAATAATTTTTTCTTATATTTTTCTTAATTTAGAAACGCCAGTGTTGATATGATTAATTATTGTTGGTAGTGGAGTTCCTGGACCGTATACATGGTCTACTCCTGATTTAATCAAATCTTTGTGGTCTATTTCTGGAATTACTCCTCCACCTACAACTAAAACATCGTTAATCCCTTTCTTTTTTAGAGCCTTTACTACTCTAGGGAAAAGTGTTCCATGTGCACCATTAAGCAAACTCATCGCAATAGCATCTACATCTTCATCTTCTGCAATCTGTGCTATTCTTTCTGGTGTGGCAAAAAGCCCTGAATAAATTACCTCCATTCCTGAATCTCTAAATGCTCTACAAAGCACCAGAGCTCCTCTATCATGACCGTCAAGACCTAATTTGGCAACCAAGATTTTGATACTTCGCGATGCAGTCTTTTGTTTCATGATTGTAATCTATTCTTGTATGTTTTAAATGCTTTATTTGATTTTCTAATTCGTATTTTTTTATCAATAATTTCTTCAGATTTGGATTTTTTAGTATTTTTGGAACAAAACTGTGTTAAATAGTTAATTTTTGTCTTGCAGAGCAAGCCAGTGTCGGCTTACTTGTTATATCAAAAAATTGCCTACTTGTTACATGCTAATCTTAGATCAATTAAAAATTGAAGAGCCTGAAAGGAAAGAATCTTTTCTTGAAATTCTCTCTGACAAATATTGTAGATCCATCTTGGCAGTAATAATGGATAAACCAAAATCAGCAATAGAGATATCCCGTGAGAAAAACATTCCAATTAGTACTGTTTATAGAAGAATTCAAATGCTTCATGATTCAAAGATGATATTTACTTCAGGCGTAATTACTGATGAAGGCAAACGACTCTTTTTGTATAAAAGTAAAATCAAGGAAGTCAACACCAGTTTCCATGATGGTAAAATTGATGTTGTGATAGTTTTTAACAAAAACTAACCAAAACAGGTTATAGTTTTTACGCTATTACCTGTAATAGATACGTATGAACGACTATCTTCCAGACAAACTAACAGAAGAAGAGTTATTCAAACTAACATACCATAAAGGATTCATGCTAATCCCAGAAGAGTCTATAGGCCCATGTATGTCATGTGGAAATGGTACTATTATAAAATTTTGTAGAAAATACAATGGATACAATGGAAAGTGTACAACATGCAACGTGAATTGGAAGGAATCGTGACAAATGAATTATTAAGTAACATAAAATAATGGTGAGGATAATATGAATGATATTTACAACCTTGACGAGAACCATTTTTTGGTATTAAATTCAAACGGTACTGGTCGGACTACTTTTACATGTAATAAAACAAAAGGAGTTGTTAGATGTGAGGAACAATTCAATTTTTGTCCGATATGCGGTGCTCAATTGTTGATAAATCGTTAGAGGAATAAAACTAAAGAGACTCAATATCATTCGCCTTCTGCTTTGCATCAAGAATGAGCTGGCGAAGTCTTTGTAAATATAATTCACATACTTGAAGAATAGACACATTGGGATTTTCAGGAAATATCATTTTACTTGGATCATTAAAATCAGGTTGGATTAAGGTTGGTTCAGTGTTACTAATCTTTCCTTCATGACTAAAATTTATTCCAATTCGATTGTCCATATCTTCATGTTCATCTTCATGTCTTTTATTTTCTAAAAATCCAAATGTTGGGTTCTCCTTAATGTCGGACCTCTGGTTTTTATACCAATCAATGAACTCTACTGCTTTTGAATTATTAGAAGTCTTCGCAGCCCGTCTAAAATTATCTATTTTTACATTCTTTTTTTTCTTACCTCCATTTGTAATGTCCAAATTGTAGTGTTTTCTGTAATCTTCTAAAAGATTATTGAAAAGACCAACACATGCATGAATGAAGTTACTTTTTTCATTTTGAAATTGTAGCATCATAGGGTGATACTTTTTCATGTTTTCTAGATTTTGCTCAGCTTGTTTGTATTTACCCCAACCAGTCATTATTTAGTAATATTTGTTGGAACTAATTAGTTCTCTTTTCCCTACAAAATTTCATACTATCGTTGAGACGTTTCATATACGGAGAAGATCCAGCTTCACAAAACGACTTTCACGGAATTACAATTCATGAACTACTAGAAATGACAATGGATGATGAAACCCCAACGCCATTACTGCAATATATCTATGCAATCAGAAACACAAGTTTTGATAAAATATTACAATTTCACACCGATGTCTCATTCAAGAAATTACCACCATTTTACATGGTCTTTGATTACACCAATGAAAGAACCTTCACAGACATGATGATTCGAGACTTGAGAAGATAGAGTGACAAAATACCACCTAAGATTTTCTTTTTCTTTGTTTTTCTAGGGTTACCACACATGTACCAGTTGCTTTTGCTACAAGAATTGGTAAATCCAGTACATCGCAAGCACTTTCATTTGCATCGTCTTTGTTTGGTGCAATCACCTTGTATGCTTCAAAGATTATTTTCCTACTGGTTTTTCCTACCTCAGTAATTTTTCCTGTGACTTCAATGAAATCTCCACTATGCACTGGAGCTAAAAACTCAACTTTATCATAAGCTCGAAGAAGACCCTCATCTCCATCATATTGAATTGTTAATTCAGTAGCTACATCTCCAAATAGATTAAGAATTCGTGCACCATCAACAAGATCTCCGGCATAATGTGCATCATGAGAACTCATCCGTATCCGTAATTTAGATTCTGGAAAAGAATTGCTCATGATAATACTATAAAAAAAAGTCTAATGAAAGTTTTTTGATAGCCCCATCTATGAATTTAAAAAAGGCAATGCCAGTCTTCAAAGAAAAAAATTATTCTTCATAAAACATCCAGGATAATCCTTGAATGTCTTCCCATGTTGGTTTTGATTGGTTATCGTTATTTGTCATGACTTGGATATGTAAAATTTGTTTAAAAGACTCACGAATGATTTGTTCAGATCAATGATTCATGAAATTTAAGAGAAGTATTTTAGAAAAAGAGAATATATTCCATGATCCCTGAATAATTGTACTATTTTAGTCCTTTTGGGAAATATGTGTTCCTTGTTCCAGTAGAGACTTGCATTTTACATTTGCATATGTCTTTGGTTCCTTGATCTTGTTGGTCCACTCATACCCGCAGTGATTGCACCGATGAAGCCAAATCTCCTGAATGAACATAGAGACTACGAGAATCAGGAACTTTTTACATACATGGTACAATCACCAAAGTTTGTGTATTAAACATTATGACAACAACTACAATTGGTGCAACCACATACATTTCTATGAGCAGGTCATCGTACAAAATACCTTAATGCAATTACCTGAAATTCAGAACCTTCATAGCCTATGTGTAATTGTTATTATGATTTGCCATCATTAGTAATTTCATCTCCAACATAGATCCTAGTTTTACTGATTGCAATTCAAATAGATGAACTTGTGTCAATCTTAACAGAAATTTTCTATCAAAATCCAAATTATTGATTTATAAAAAAAATGAATGTTGGTGAAGTTATAATTTATGTGCTACCTGCAATTACATTCCCTACTATCTGAACCACGTTGAGTTCATTTACCTGAACGGACAATTGTAGTTCTCTTTCAAATCTCAATGGTGAAGGAAATCTCTTAGTGTTGTTGAATAAAGGACTGGCCCATCACTACATAGGCCAATATAATATTGCCATAAAATGCTCTGATAACGTTTTGAGGGTTAAACCAAAAAATACAACAGCACTATACAACAAAGCATCATCTTTTGTAAAATCTGGAAAAATTAAAGAAGGATTGAAGATCTTATTTGAGGTCATAAAATTAGATTTTTCATTTAAAGAAAAAGCTAAATTAGATATTGATTTTGAAGATATTAAAAAAATAAATGAACTTAAAGTAATAATCCACACAAGATTCTAAACCTCTAAGGAATTGTAATCGGAAAAATCTATGAACCTCTAAAATAGACAAGTTCAAATCTCCCTGAGTGAGTTGGAATCATAATCAACAGTTATTCTTCTAAACGCTTCTCTTAGTACTCTTTGAATCATTTGATTCATGCTCAAAAATAACAGCAGAGGAATAATCACCAAAGCTAGAGTATCAAACATTATGGCAGCAACTGCAATATTATGACAAATAATTACTTTTTTTAGGTAAATAACTCTAATTTTGATATTACAATGGAATTTCTTAAAAAACGAGTACGACAATATCAAGAAAAAAAATTAAATGAAATACTATCAAAAATACAGTTTCATCAAGACAAGAAAAACCAATTAGAACAAAAATTAGAAGGAATGACTTCTAATGAAATCGCCAAAATCAGAAAAGAAATTTCCTTCAATAAAAAAATGATAGAAATTTGGCAAAGAAATGAAGAAAAACTCAGAAGACAAATGAGTGAAATAGAAGATTAGCGCAAATCCCTGAATGATATTTTAATTGAGCGGTTCAAGGAAATCTATTAGCATGAATTGAAAAGAAGAAAATATGATTTCATCTTGTAATAAACTCCAAAAAGAGAAAGACCAAAGTAGTACCATCAAATAAAAAATCTCATGAATAAAAAAATGATTGCATTAGCAATTATTCCAATAATTGGATTAATTGTTATAATTTCTACTCCTGAATCAGATACAAAAAATCCTTCAAACGATATTGAGAAAAAAATTTCTACTCCTCAACCTGCTTTACCTATTGTTCAGTCTTCAGAATCAACATTACCGAGTTGTTCAGGAAATGCTAAATGCATCACTGGAATTGTAACTAAAATAATTGATGGTGATACAATTCATGTTGATGATCAATCTGTACGATTTTCATTGGCATCAGCTCCTGAATTAACTGGATTTGGAGAATTAGACTCTAAAAATTTTATCCAAACAATTTGCCCAATTGGAACTAAAGTTCTAGTTGATGAAGATGATGGACAAACTCCTGAGGGCCATAGTAGAATTATTGGAGTTGTTTATTGTAATGATATGATTCTAAATAAAGAACTATTGGATGCTGATTTGGGATATTTGGATTCTCGATTTTGCGATTCCAGCGAATTTGCAAGTGATTCTTGGGCTCAAAAACATGGATGTTGAAATATTTCAGTTTCTAACCAAGATATTTCTGTGCAAGAATCTCTAGAGTAGAGGCATTTAATAGACTAGTTGAGTCCATTTGGAAAAAGATTCTATCTGTAGTAGGGGTGACATCTACAATAATTGGAATACTTGTGGTTATCAAATAATCTAATTTTTATAAAAAATAATATAGTCAATTACTGACAAACTCTTTTTCTTTTTTCTAAATATTTCTCACTTAATCTACTCTGAAAATATTGTTGAAATGCTACATTTACGGAGAAGATCCTAAATTAATTATGAAATTTCTATTTGTTTCTAAAATAGTGTCTTTACGGACAAATACTATACTCTTTTTGACTAGTCTTTTAACAAAAACTAGTTTTTTTACTATTTTTAATAGTCATGTTCACTAAAGTCTGCGCCTAATGTAATTGTTGCAATAACTGTCGACTTTGTTGTTTGACACTTCATTTTTGTATCTGGGAGGAATTCATGAAATATTTCTTTTAGTAGCTGTTCTGTAAATACTGACCAGTTGCTGCCAAGCTCATGCTGTATGACAAAATGATGAAGATCCCCTTCCACCCTATGATCTGATTTCATACCTGATGCACGCATATAGTCTTCTAGGGTCTCAATACATCTTTTCAGATCGTACTTACCTTTAATGAATAGTACCGTATCTTTGATGACTGGTTTTATGATATTGATGATTTCATTTACCTCTTTTGCGTCCATGTCCATTCCTAATGTGTCTAGAATTTTTTTTGGGACAGGAATTATGCCTATTTTGTCTGCGAATCTGTCCCATTGAATGTATTTTTCTAAAATTTGCCTTGCCATGACATTGTGTGAGACGTTATGACTCATAGCTTCTGTCTCTATTTCTTCAACTAGTTTTACAGGCAGGCGATAAGTAATACTACGGGTCTTCTCTTTTTTTGTTGGATGCCTCTGACGCTTTACTGTATCTGAATCCAATTAACACTGTTACCAAGAATGAACTGTATAAAAAGATGATTTAATTCAAATAATTTCTAATTCTCACACTTGAAAATTATGCATAATTCTTTAAGAAATCGGGTTCTTTCTTATTTTGAGGGAGTTTGGTGCTAAACTATGCATTAGTTCATTTGAGGTATGGGTCAGTATTGTGAAAATTGTAGAAGATTTATGAAAAATTCTGAAATGACACATTGCTCTGATGAATGTCTGCTTGTTTCTATTAGAAATAGTAAATCTCTTAGCGAAACAGGAATTAACGCATTTTCATGGGATGAAAAATCTGATCCATGGAATTAATATTTAATTTCCAAGAATAGAAAATCTACTTAAAGTGTAACAAAAGTATCTCAGACGTGGACGTCATTCCCATTAACTATGATCTCATCTTTGAACCAGATCTGAAAAAATTCATTTTTAGTGGAACTGAAATAATCTCCGTAGATTGTAAAAAACCTACAAATACAATTATAATGAATTGTGCGGAGATTAAGATAAAATCCTGTCAGGTAAAATCAGCAGGAAAAATTATCTATTCTACTCCAAAAACCAATGAGAAAAAAGAAGAATTACAAATAAAATTGGGAGAAAAAATCAAAGGACAAGCCACAATCCACTTGGAGTTTCAGGGAATTTTAAATGACAGACTTCTTGGGTTTTATCGCAGTCAGTACAAACAGGGTAGCAAAACAAAGTATCTGGCTACAACACAGTTTGAAGCAGCTGATGCAAGACGCGCATTTCCTTGTTGGGATGAACCTGAAGCAAAGGCAACATTTGAAATTTCAATTATTGTAGATAACAAATTTACTGCAATCTCTAACATGCCAGTCAAATCAAAGAAAAAACTTACTAGTAAAACTATTTACAA
>JAOTZM010000128.1 GCA_029861345.1 Candidatus Nitrosopumilus sp. | reverse complement strand
AAACTAAGTAGCGGGGAGTAGATTTGAACTACTGATTTGCGGGTTATGAGCCCGCCGGGATGACCTAGCCCTAAAGAGTCTGACTTCCCCACCCCGCTGTTACGTAAATGAGGATCAGCCGTATATACGCTTTATCAAATTCTTGAAAGTAATTAATAGGATTTGAAAAGGTTGTATCTTTGTGGATAAAAAAATTCAAATCACTGCAATTGTTATAGCTATAGCATTTTCAGCTTTTGTTCTAACTTCTCCATCAGATCCTATTCCATTACCAAAACCTACATCAAATTCTGAAAGTGATTTTGTAACTATTTTAGCTGAAAACCTTGACAAACCCCGTGCTATTGCAGCATCTGATAACAGAATTTTTGTTACAGAAAAAGATGGATTCATTAGAGTTATTGAAGATAATACTTTGTTAGAATCACCATTAGCTGTATTTCGTCCTGCTGATGTATTTGATGGTGGATTGTTAGGTATTACGTTACATCCCAATTTTTCAAAGAATCATTATATCTATGTATTTTTGACATACGAAGAAGACAAGAATTTGTGGAATAAAATTCTACGAATTACTGAATCTAAAAATAAATTGCAAGATGCTGAAACTATTTTTGATAAAATTCCTGGCTCTTCTTTTACAAATGGTGGTTTTATAAAATTTGGACCAGATGGAAAACTATATGTTGGCACTGGTACCGTTTCTGATTCTTCTCACCTTCCACAAGATCTTGAATCTTTATCAGGGAAAATTTTAAGATTAAATGATGATGGTACTATTCCAAATGACAATCCATTTTCTGAATCTCCAGTTTACTCACTAGGACATCGAAATCCTCAAGGAATGACTTGGGATGATAATGGAAACATGTTTGTAGCAGAATTTGGGCCTGAAAAAAATGATGAAATTAATCTGATTCAACCAGGAAAAAACTATGGTTGGCCTGAACAAGAATGTACAGGAGATGTCATTTTTGAAGATGCTATTCTTTGTTATGACCCAAGTATAGAGCCTGGCGGTATTTTATTTTATTCAGGAGATAAACTTGATTTTGAATTTCCATTCATAATGGCTTCTATGAGGTCTACAAACCTATACCAGCTAGATTTTGAAGAGGGACTCAGCTCTCAAAAGTCTATTCTCAGTGGCATTGGTCGTGTTCGTGATGTGATACAAGGTCATGATGGAAGTCTTTATGTGATTACTTCAAATACTGATGGAAAAGGTTTTCCAGATAGAATGGATGATAAATTATTGAGGATATTAAAATAAAATGCCAGATTCGTCAATTTCAAAGTTTTTTGAAAAATCAAGAAAAGATAGATTAGATATTGTTGCAAGTTTTGCAAATCTTTCAAAGGAAGAATTAGATATTTTACAAAACGATAACGGAGGCATCACATATGACAAGGCTGATAAAATGGTGGAAAATGCTATTGGTACATTTTCACTTCCGTTAGGAATTGCAACAAATTTCAAGATTAACGGAAAAGACTACATTATCCCAATGGTCATTGAAGAACCATCTGTGATTGCTGCTGCATCTAAAGGTGCTAAAATTGCAAGAATTAAAGGAGGATTTGAAGTTTCAGCAGATGAATCTTACAGCATTGGTCAAATACAAGTATTGGACGTAGATATTCCTTCTGCCATTCAACAAATCAATAACTCTACTGATGAAATCCTTCAACTAGCAAATTCCAAAAGCAATACTTTGTCTAAGATGGGCAAAGGTGCAAAAGAAATCTCTTGTAAAGAAATTGATACTCCTTCCGGCAAAATGCTTATCGTTGAGTTGTTAATAGATGTTGGAGATGCTATGGGTGCTAATGTTACTAATACAATGTGTGAATCTGTTTCAACATTAATTGAAACCATTACAGGAGGAAGATCCTTACTTCGTATATTATCAAATTATTCAACTAGACGAATTACAAAAGCAAAAGCGGTATTTGAAAAAGAAGCAGTTGGAGGAGAAGAAGTAGTTGAAAATATTATTTTGGCATTTGAATTTGCTGATAATGATGTATATCGAGCGGTAACCCACAACAAAGGTATAATGAATGGAACTATAGCTGTTGCAAATGCAGTTGGTCAAGATAGTAGGGCCATTGAAGCTGCAGCAAATGCATATGCTGCAAAATCTGGTAGGTATCGTTCTCTTAGTAAATGGAGTAAGGATATTGATGGTAATTTAGTTGGAACCTTGGAAATTCCTCTTTCAGTTGGGATTGTTGGTGGGATTGTAAATGTTCATCCAGTTGCCAAAGTATGTACAAATATTCTTGGAGTTTCATCAGCACAAGAACTTGCATGCGTATTGACTGCTACTGGTTTGGCTCAAAATTATAGTGCTATACGAGCTCTTGCTACTGAAGGAATACAAAAAGGACACATGCGTCTTCATGCAAGAAATCTTGCTGCAGCTGCAGGAGCTAAACCTGAACAGATAGATGAAATTGTTCAAAAAATGATCAAAGAAAAGAAAATTTCACTTGATAAAGCTAAAGAATTACTTGAGCAAATTTAAACATGCGATTATATACCTAAAAAGTGAAAAAATTGAAAATGTCAGGAGTAAAATTTGCTATACCCAAAGGAAGTTTAGAGGAGGCTACTTTCAAACTATTAGAAAAATCTTGGACTAAAGTTAACCGAAAAAGTAGAACTTATCGAGTTTATTTGGATGATCCCAATATTGTCGTTAAGATGCTTCGTCCTCAAGAAATTCCCACTCTAGTAGCTGAAGGATTGTATGACGTAGGTATTACTGGCAAAGATTGGGTAGGTGAAACCAATTCTGATGTTGAACCTATTTTAGATCTAGAATATGGCAAAATTAGACTCGTCATAGCTTTTCCAGACCAATATCATTACAAAAATCTTGATGATATGATTGCAGATTATAGCAAGAAGAAAAAAATACTTCGTATCTCTTCAGAGTATCTTACTACTGCTGCAAAATTTCTTAAACAATCCAAATCTTATAAAAAATATTATGGTTCTAAAGATCCGCTAATTGTAACTCCATGGGTTCGATTAGGAACTAACAAAAATGTTCAAATTCATCTATCCTTTGGTGCCACTGAAGCTAAACCTCCTGAAGATGTTGATGCAATAATGGATGTTACTGAAACTGGCACAACTCTAAAACAAAACAAACTAAAAATTGTTGATGAAGTTCTTACCTCTACTGCACACTTGATTGTAAACAAGAAATCATTAAAAGATCCAAAAAAACGTGAAAAAATATTTGATATTGTAACCCTTATGAGAGGTGCCGTTCATGGCAGAAAATACTTACACATATACCTAAATGTTGAAGAGAAAAATCTAAAAAAACTTCTAGCACAGATGCCATCTCTTAAAAGACCTACAATAAGTCCACTAAGTGAAAAAGGTTGGTTTGGAATAAATACAATCATCAAAAAAGAAGAATTTCACAAACTTATTCCTAAACTAAGGAAGATTGCTCAAGGCCTTGTAGTTCATGAACCACGACAAATACTAGATCTTGAGGAGATCAAACGTGACGAAGAAAATTGATAAGAATAATCAAAGTAACGAATATTGACAAATTTGTGACTAAAATTCTTCCAAAACAGCCTCAAAAAAACAAGACTATAGTTGAATCCATTCTAAAGAATGTTAAAAAAAATGGTGATGCTGCAATCCGAAAATATGAAAAAAAATTTAGTGGTGCCAATCTTTCTTCATTACGTTTATCTCAATCAGAAATAAAAAATGCATACTCTAAGGTTTCCAAAACCGAATTAAGTGCGTTATGTTTAGCAAAAGACAGACTTGAAAAGACTGAATCTGTAATCAAGTCCATCTTAAAAAATAAAATTATCAACAATGATGGAGTTAAAATTTCTAAAAAGTTTATCCCAATTGAAAGTGTTGGATGCTATATACCTGGTGGATTAGCTCAATATCCTAGCTCCGTAATAATGTCTGTAGTTCCAGCAAAAGTTGCAGGTGTTAAAAAAGTTGTAGTAGTTTCTCCTCCCAACTCTGATGGAAAAATTAATCCCTTAACAATTGTTGCTGCTAAAATTTGTGGTGCCGATGAAATTTACAAAACAGGAGGCGTTCAATCAATTGCAGCATTATCATATGGCACCAAGACTATTTCCAAAGTTGACAAAATTATTGGTCCTGGAGGTGCATTTGTTACTACTGCAAAATATATGATAAGTGATCAAACTGGAATTGATATGTTAGCAGGTCCAACTGAACTAGGAATTGTTGCAGATTATTCTGCCAATCCGAAATTTATCGCACTAGATCTCATTTCTCAAGCAGAACATAGTAATGATACTTTTTGTTATTTAATTACAACTTCTGAAAAACTTGCAAAATCTGTAAGCAATATTATTTCTGAATTAATTACAAAAATACAAAGAAAAAATTTTGTAAAATCTAGCCTAAAAAATAATGGATTTATTGCAATTTGTCAAACTAAATCTGATATGATAAAACTTGCAAATACTTTGGCTCCTGAGCACCTTCAAATAATGGTAAAAAATGCTGAATCCTTTTCCTCTAAAATCACTACACCTGGACTAATTCTGCTTGGTAATGATACTCCCTCATCAGCTAGTGATTATATTTTAGGGTCAAATCACATTCTTCCTACTAATGGATTTGGAAAAATTCGTGGCTCACTTTCAGTTCTGGACTTTATCAAGATTAACACTCAAGTAACTTGCTCAAAATCGTCACTATCCAAAATTTCAAAATACCTTGATATTTTAACTCAAGATGAAGGACTTCCTAATCACTTTGAAGCAGTTAGAGGCAGAT
>JAOTZM010000127.1 GCA_029861345.1 Candidatus Nitrosopumilus sp. | reverse complement strand
CAAAAGAAATAGGAAACGATAGAGTTCAGCAATTAGGAATCAAAATTGCCTTGTTCAATGTTGCAGATGTCAATAATCCAAAAGTTGCAGATGATGTAATCATAGGGGATAGTTCCACACAATCAGAAGCGCTACACAACCACAAGGCATTCTTTTTTGATAAAACAAGAGGAGTCCTTTCAATTCCAATTAGCGGGGATTCAGAAAGCCTTAATGAAATTTCAAGTTCCAAGATGATTGCACCGGATTATAATCGATGGAATGGGTTCTATGTGTTTGATCTGGATAGTTCAGATGGATTAGATCTTAAAGGAACAGTGACTCATTCAGATAATGACTCGCGTTATTACGGCATGGGAAATGCAAGAACATTCTATATTGATGATGTCTTATATACTGCATCAGATGAATATCTAAAGATGAATTTCTTTAACAACTTGGAAGAAATCAATTCAATAAAATTTGAAAGCACTGGAAAATTTATTGGCTACGTTGAAGAAGTTTTACGTTAGACCAGATGAACTATTGTCGTAAACCCTCTTCTGTCAAATTCAACATCATTATCAACTTCACTGACAGTTACTGTAAATGAAATAACATCTCGTTGTTTTGCATTTTCTGCATGAAGTTTCAGATGAATATCCATCATTTCAAATTCCTGAGTGGGTAAATCATCTTCATCCAAATATGCTCCACAAGTAGACTCTATTCTGAATCGATCATCTTTAAAGTGAAATCCAAGTTTCGTTTTTCTTCCCTCTCTTCCGCTAGCTTTAACATTAACATCAATGATTCCAGGATTTGCTTCAGTATAGCTTGATTTGTGATTTACAAAGACGCCAATCTCAAGGGGTTTACCAGCAGTTGATTCGGCCATCTTTTGGATTCCATCATTCATGACAACATCAACTGCTTTAATTGATTGAGCAACCTTTGCTATCCATTCATTTGTTCTTGTAATAGTTGCACGGATACCTCCCCGTCTTCTTTTGTCTTCATCTTCAGGCAATTTGTAATAGTCAACCCATGCTTCATAGTCATGAGAGATATCCTCGATAAAATCAATGCAAGTTCGCTTGTATTCATCAACATTATCGGTTCTCTCTGATGCATCATCAGTTCTCATGCCGTCATAATCCATGGGCATTGCCATGCTCTGGATGTATCTAAGGTCTAAAAAAACCAATCTTGATGAAAATTAATGATTATAAAAGGAATTTTGACACGATACAATGATGATATTTTCGGAACTGGTATCTGATCTTCAATCTCAACTAAAAAAAGATATGGCACAGATCGTATTTCTTTTAAAAAAAAATCAAGGAATGGGATATGCCAGAATTGTGCAGATTGGAAAAGAAGTTGGCAAGAAATACAACATCAAGTTAATTGTAAACTTTCCAAAAAAGGGGAGGATTGAGGAATTTGACATGTATGGAAAAAGAGATCTTAGTCTCATTATAGATTATGACCGAAAAACATTCCCTATAGACAGAGAGGTAATCAAACAAAAAGCAAAAGAGATTCTCGGAGATGTGCAAACACAAGATGCATACATGTATGAAAATAAAGAAGGAGTTAGAGTTTTTACAGAAAATTGGAAGATTGACATTTTACCTCATTCAGTGCATATTTGGACTGAATTTGATGAAAATGTAACAGCGTTTTGTGAATGGTTAATGGAAAATGCTTACCAGATGAAAAAGAAAGAATAATTCTATGAATTAGAGGTTTTCAAGTTTATCAAGTAATTCCTGAGCCTCGAAGTTTTTTGGCTGTAATTTTAGAATGCGTTTACAACAGTCTATTGCTTTATCTTTTTCTTCCAGAGCCAAATGAACATTTGTTTTCAAGGTAAGGGTTTCAACATCACTATTATCTAGTTGAAAAGATTTTTCAAAGTATGGCAGTGCTTTTTTTGGATCCTCTACAATAAAGTAAACACTTCCCATGATGAACATAAAATCATGATCATCAGAGTACTTTGATTCCAAACTCTTTCCTAATTCAATGGCTTCGTCATATTCCCCTTCTTTGATTAGTTTTTTTAGACGGCGTTTTGGATATCTAAAAATGTCCACCATTGTTGCTTCATCATTTTTTGTAATAGTTTAACAATTTGAATGTAGGTAATATCACGAAGAAATGGTCATTATTCCTTCTTTGATTAGGAATTGAATTCCTTGGACAAATGCTTCATCATCAATGTCACCATTTGCCCACCATCCTGCATTATTCTTAATCCATGCTGGAATTTCATTGGTACCACTAGCAGAGCCTTGGGCTGTGGGTGGAATTTGCATTATTCCTTCTTTTATCAAGTACTGAATTCCTTGGACAAATGAATTATCATCAATGTCACCATTTGCCCACCATCCTGCGTTGGTCTTAATCCAGGTTGGAATATTTTGAGTTGGCGTTGTGTTAGGAATGGGGTCTGGGATAGTACTTTCTTCACCAGCATATATTGGAACAGTAATTTCCAAATAATCTGAAGCGCCTGATGGAACAATGCTTTCAGGAGCCAATCCATAAATCCATACTACATAATTTGCATCACCAGGATCTTCCCTCACGATCATATCAAGAATATATTGTCCAGATGGAGAATAGAGATAATTTCTACCCTCTTCTTGTGCAATTGATCTGAGAGGAGCCAAGTTGTCATCTACAACGAAAAAATCAAATTGCACTTGGTTCAAAAATTCTGTGTCATCATATTTGCTGATAAATTTAATGAGCCATTGCATCTCACATCCCTGAACCACTTCTTCTGGACCATAAAATACATGCATTTGATAATCAAAGTTGTTAGTTGGTTTCTTTATGCTAACTTCTTTTTCAAAATTTGTATCACAGCCTTTTGCTGCGAGCTCATCTACAGTTGGAATAACTTCTTCAAAGGGGCTTTGTTGTACATTTTCTCTATACTCTAATAGTGTAAATTTGTATTCAGAAGGAGGAATTCCTTCTGATACATGTGTAAAAGTATGAGCCTTTATCGGGAATGGGAATCCATCTTGAATCCAAACTTTATTTAGCTGTCCTCCTGTCTTCCATCCAACCACAACAGTTTCCCAAGTTCCTGCAGGAACTGTAATTGTTTCAACTGACAGTGGAATGACTTGTTCACCTCCAATGTTTCCAATCTTTCCCCATGATTGCATAGAAAATTCTTTTGGTCCCTTTCCACCTGATCTATCATCTGCTGTTGCAAATGCAGATAGCCAAGATACTGATGACTTGAATGCACCCCTGTAAACTCCCAAGTTTTCACTACCGCCTGTTGGCTCTGGAGCTATTTTTCCTAATTCCATTTCACCTTTGATAATTTTGTTGCCATCATAAACTACAACTTCGGCTAACCACTTTGTTTCAGTCCCAACTTGTTTGTCTCCTTTAATCCACATTTCCAAATCAAATTCACTACATTCCTTGTAATCTACATGACACATTGTATACGAAAAGAAATCTCCTTGTTTGAGACCTTCACCTGCATGCCATGAGCCTTCTCTATCAACCTGTGCAAATGCTGAAGGAAGTAATAATGATCCTAAAAGTAGAGATGTGATAATTGGAAGTACAAGAAATATTGCTTTCAAATCTAAAAAAAATTGGTAAAACAGATAGTTAAACGTTATTCATACTCATAGAAAATGAGAAAAATAGACAACAATCTGTTGTTCAAATAAGCAAATATAGAGGAAAATGTACAGAAATTCCAGAAATGTGCGAATGTTCAAAAGTTCACTTGTTTGAAGTAGAGTTCAAGCTTGATGGAATGGCAGTTGTTCCAACCCATAAGAATTGCGGATTTGCGCTAGACGAGAAACAGGCAGACAAGTTCCAAAAAGAACTAGTAAAATCATGGGGCTTTGAGGAAGAAGAAGAGTAGTTTTAAAAAATAAAAAATAAAATTGTAGTTAACTGTCGAATCACATTTGTCCGACAGCTTCTTTACAAACGTCGGTTGAACATTTGCAATCTGCGCTACATATGCAATGACCTTGCATTGCACAATCACATGAGTAATCAGGATCGCCGCTATCTGCTTCGCATCCACATGCTTGATCTGCCATGATAAATCAGTAATCTTACTTGTTTTAAAAGGTTAGTACAAAAGAATAGAAATTCACTCCCTTGAAACTATCTCAAGTATTGCGTTACAGGATTTCTGGATTAGATCTATATGCGGCAATAAAAGATTGGGATCAGATTCCACATCAAAGGCAATCTTTAGAATATGGATGAGATCCTGTTCTCTGCTCAAAGTATCCTTTATTTTTACAAAGTTTTCTTTGTTTATGTAACCCAAATAAAAGTAGCAGTCAGAGAGCATCGAATTTTTTACAAAGAAATCATGTTTTTGTTGAATAATTTGAGAGTGATTATTTTGCTCTACTAAATCAGAAAATCCAATGGTAGATTTTAGCATACGTTCAAGCAAGGATGGGATGGCCCGCTCTATTCCAACTGTTTGAGTAGCAACTGAGATGTGTTCATTGATTTGCCTTTGATCTAATTTTCTAAGCAAATCAAGCATATGAGAAGGACTAGGTCTTTGATGGTTTAGAGAAGAGATACCATCAGCTAAATAAAAAGAAGCACATTTTTGCCAACACGGAGCAAACATATCGGAGTTTTGAATCGCTTCTTTAGTTTTTTGACAACAAAACAGAGATTCAATCAAACAATTTTTTGCAAAATCAGCAAAGAGTACAGAACGTTTTTCCTTGATTTTTAAAAGTAACATTTGCAAATCCCATGATTCATCCTGAATTATCTGCAGTTTATCATATTGGAGAAGTTTTTTTGATTGAG
>JAOTZM010000126.1 GCA_029861345.1 Candidatus Nitrosopumilus sp. | reverse complement strand
CATCTAGATTGTGACCTGTTGCGATGACATCTGCTCCAATATCTTTTGCAGCATAATCAATTGCACGTCTTCTTAGCGTACCACAAATGGAGCATGAAGAAGTCTTTTCATTTTCTCTTAACTCTAATGCTTCATCAAGCGTCAATTCAAACAGGTCTTTATACGAGTAAACTTTGTGTTCTATCTTTAATTTCTCACAAAATTTTTCAACAATTTCTAATGCCTCATTTCTATATCCTGGAATACCTTCATCGATAGTAATTGCCTTTATTCTAAAATTATGGGTTGATGCCATTTTGTAAATAATTTTTAGTAATGCTAAGGAATCTTTTCCACCAGAGACTGCAACAGCAACTAATTCATTATTTTGAATCATTTTGTATTTTGAAATAGTTTTAGCAGTTTTTCTCATAATAGAATTTGAGAAACATTGCGAACATAATTTCTCTCCTGAATATTTTCTAGTATATGCCGCTTGATTTTCACATCTATCACATTTCATAGATTCAGGTATTTTTTTTCATTAATGATTCTTTAGGTATATTGACCAGTCTATTATAAACATCTAGGCATAAATTACTAATTGTGTCAACTGGACAGATTTCCAAATCTAATCAAGAAAACATCTACAGAATAACAATAATCTAAATTCACAAAATACTTCCTATACGGAATTAATTTCCATCTTTATGTGTAGTTCAATGCCACTAAACGGAATAGATTATCACATAACAGTAGCCAAAGTAATGTTCAAACATGATTGGAAAAACGCACTAGAATGGCTCAAATCAAAAGGATACAAACTAGAAAAGTCAGCATACTATGAGAGAATAAAAAAACTAGACGAAGATGTAGGACTGATTAATCAAGAATTCCTAGATGCAGAAAGAGAAAGATTAGGACCACTATACCCAATGTATTACGAGTGTGATTTCTATAATTCTTCTAGTACCTGGTACAAACCAGAGTATTTCCAGTATGGAGATTATGAAGAGAATATGTAGATTAACTGATTATTTCTGTTCAAACCCTTTCATAATCTTAGATAGAATTATGCATAATCATAAAATTATTTATTGTAAATAATTGAAATGTTAATTAACCAGCACATATTGAAAATTTTGCCTTGGCGGAATGGATTTATGGAATAATTTCTGTAATAGTTACTGCAACAATAATTGGAATTACGAAAGTTATCGATAAAATAAAATTTGAAGAATTACACGGTTCTCAAAAAATACTAGGAATTGTAGCTATTCTTACAATAACTAGCGAAATAGTATATCTTTCAGTCGCATTTGGTTTGCTTGAATTTGCTTTAGAAACAATAACGTCCATTGGAGTAGGAATTGTTTTACTAGGGGTAGCTTTTCAGAATAAGCTAAAAAATGCCATAGCTGGAATTAGCATAGCAATCAATCCTAGAATTAATCTTGGTGATTTTATCGAAGTTGAAAACGTTAAAGGGAAAATCTTTCAATTTGGACTTACCAAGACAATCATAGAAGTTGATGACGGAACTAAGGTGATAATTCCCAATGTAAAATTTGATGAGGAAATCATCAGAATTGAATCAAACAAAAAAAGAAAAGATTAATTTTTAATTTATTGTAGTATCTAGTTAGATTTGCATAATCCTATACAAGATTATTCAATTGGTTCTCTTTTCTCTTCAAAATTTTCTAATATCATTGCCATGATATATTCGGGGAGAAGATCCCGCATCATTGGAAAAACTTACATGAACTGCAATTAATATCCCACGTGAAGTTCCTCAACTAATGAAACATGCTTGATTGTAAAGTGACAATGAGAACATGTTTCATGTTCTTTTGTAGAATATTCTAAACCACAATTAGTACAAATAATAAATTCTGACACGCATACTACGTCAAACCTACACATAAAAACCTCCCAATAGTTCTAAACACTTCTCTTTTCCTTTTAGAAAATTTTACAATCAATAATGAATAAACAGTGATCTCTAAATAGTATTATTGCTAGTTACATGTGTGCGACCAAGAGATACTACAGATTCTATCTATTCTTCTAGGAAACCCAAAAAAATACCCTGGTTTTTTTGGTCTGTATTACTCGGTATTGTAGGTTCAGTCTATCTCTATTTGTTGTTTTGATTAGATAATTTACTTCTCTTTTAACCTCCTTCTACAATTCAAACATTGAAACGATACATCTACAGAGAAGATCCAGCTTCACAAAATGATTTCTACGTAATAACAATTCATGAACTTCCAGAAATGACAATGGATGACCAAACCCTAATGCCATTACTTCGTGATATCTATGCCATTAGAAACACTTCATTTGATAAAATATTATAATTTCACACTGATGTTCTATTCAAGAAGTGGTGACCCTTCCACATGGTCTTTGATTACACCAATGAGCGAACCTTCACAGACATGATTATAAAATAGTCACAAAATAAGATAAGACTGACAAAATGGGTTGGTAAACCGACTAGACTGTATCTGAGGGCTAGGTTTAGTCCAATATAATCACCATGATTTTTGCATCCATTAGTATGTATAATGAACCAAGAAAACAAATAATGTAAAACATGGACAAGGCAAAATTACAATGCATGGTATTAGGACATAATATTGCACCATTTGAAATGTGGAATCATGAGGAAAATATCATTGATGGGTACTGTGAGCGTTGCAAGTTATGGAAAACGTGTTGGTAGTAAAGATCAGTTATCCAGTCTTCGAAAATAATCCATCACAGATATTAGAGTCATTATGGATATGCCTGCCTGTATTCACATCATATTTCTCACCACAGTTCTGACAGAGCATTAATCGTATCTACTCAAATTAGTATTATCGATAGAAGGTTTAATGATTTAGACTTGAAATAAAAATTGGATTTATGATCACAAACCCTATATTTTTTCACCAATTTGTTTGTCTTAACAATCTTTGGAGTTCAAACATTTTTTATGAAAATAGATTGATGATGGAATCTCTGTACAAGGATTACTTCGTGGATGCTAGATGCCTGTGAATTATCCCTACGGTCTTCTACACAATCCCTATCCTAGTAGTCCTACTCCTACAGAAAAAGATGCCCAAATTCTAGGTGGAACTAGGCATATCCAAGCCAAAGAATCGATATTAGAATGCATAAAGGATCTATACAGACAATCAACCAAGCACCAATCCAATGAAAATGACTTTAGACTAATTACTGTAATACAAGACGTCGGATCAGGAAAAACTCACCTTGCCTTGCATATCAAGGGACTAAGAATGAGACAAAATATTGAAAGCACCTATGTAGATTTAGCAACAATCTCACCTAAAACAAAGGAGAGCCTATATGATGCAATAATTGCAGGATTCAATAAATCTACATTTGAGGCACTTAGAGAAAAATTCCTAAAAAATATCTGTGACAAGGCAGACAAAGGGGATTTGCAAGCAAAAAAGGCGTTAGGCTATAGATTTGTAGACAAACTAGTGGGAACAACAATACAGGACAAGACTGAAGACATCCTTAATAATAAAAAGACGCATTCAAATGAGAATCTAAAAAAATATCTGGCTTACAACTACAACGCCCATGAAGCACTTATCATTCAAAACATTATTGAAAAGATATTTGAACCGATATCTAATCTGGACGAATTTTTAGGACGTTTGAGCGCTATTTCAAAATTCAGTCATAATCTTCTTGGCAAAATTACAGTTTATACATTTGATGAACTAGACTCTGATCCTGGTTCCGCTGAAATTGTAAAATCAATAATTAACAGACATCTACCATCTTCAGTTGTAATGCTTATTGCAACCCCCTCTGAATATTCTGAAATACAAGAAACTAATGTATCCTTATTTGACAGACTAGAAAAGGCAAATTATAAGATTGATCTAGCTGGTTCAAATTCAATAGACGAACTATCTGAAATTGCAATAGAATACATCAAACAAAACAAAAAGAATGAAAGGTTCACCAAAAAACAACAAAATGACTTGGCAGGCAAAATAAGAGTACTATGTGATGAATTTCCTGATTTTACAAGTGTACGATCGTTGACCAACATTTTGTATCATGCTATGGAAAAATCTTTCCAATTAAATCACAAAGATATTTCAGAAGAAGCACTTGATGAGACTCTCAAAAATGCATTCCCTGGATTAAAAGTACATGATAGTATTCTAGATGTTCCGATAGGACAATTTTTAAAATTACGACTAGAATCAGTCGAAAACAAATCGCAATCAAAGATAAAAGAAGCAATTTCAAACCTTGTTAATTTTGCACATGATACAGGGAAGATAGCAAAACCTGAAAATTCAAAACGAATGCTGGATGCAATTTATACCGATCAATTTGGGACAAAGATAGGAATTGCAGTCGTAATGGGTAAGGATCACAGTAAGAATTCTACATCCATTCAAAATGTTCTCAAAGCTTCTGCCTTTGTAGACAAACTACTGATACTTACAAATACCAATGTTCCAAAAAATCCTCAAGCTACTATTATTAATATTGACAAATCCAAAATAGTCGATTTACTTTATTTTAGCAACAGATATGCTGATAATAAGATCTCAGAACCTGAAAATGAAAAAATCCATACTCTCGCCAAGACTATATCCATAATCTAAAAATTCCTAGAACAAACCAACAAATTTAGTAATTTATGCCTGAATATGTTTAACAAACCTACTGAATACTTTAGGTATTTTCTATATTGTAAACCATCCAGATTTCATGTAAGATAAAGCAATGTTTAGACCAAACAAGGCAAAAGTAAATGCGTAAATTCCCCACATAACTCCATTTATTGCATTATCTGAAATTCTTTTATCAATAA
>JAOTZM010000035.1 GCA_029861345.1 Candidatus Nitrosopumilus sp. | reverse complement strand
TTTTGTAATCAATAATTGATAGTTCTCCGTTGTATTGTGCAATCAAATCGCTAGTTCCTGCAACCCTAAGTTTGTCTGAATACATTCTTTGTTCAATACAGGTAACATCTGAAATATTCTCCAGGTAGGGTTTTAGATTATTAAAATGTGCAATAGGCAGCAAATCAAATTCTTCAAGAGACAAATTATTGCTCAAATAATTTTCGATAATTTTATGGGATTGAGTTCCAATGTCCTGAGATTGTATAGTAATGTATTCATGTGCTGGCTCATTTTCTTTCCAAGAGTCCAGACCATTTTTTTTCTCTTCTGAAGATGTGGCTGAAAGAATTGTACTTATCGAAGGATAAATTTTATCAAATTTTGTCTGATATCAGTGACCATCCTCTCTATCCAAAAGTGTTGGTTCTCTAGTCTTTAACATATTTGTAAAGTTGGCCACTAAAAAAATTCATAGAACAGTAGTTATTGAATGGTTGGAAAATATCAGAAAACATATCATGTTATCATTTTTTGGAATTTATCAAACTCTGATTTTGTTTTTACAAATTGATCGGTTATAATTCTCAAAGAAAAGAGATTCTCTAGTTTTTCATCAATAATGTAAATTATTTCATCAAAAATTACTGTTTCAATGAATTCATCATTAGGATATACGGTGTATTCAAAAAAATCATCATCTGCTTGAATCTTTAATTTGAATCCCATGAATAGTCCTAGATCTTCAGCCTTGTTTAGAAATCCAATTAGACTGGCCTTTAAATCAGGATGATTTAACATTTTTTCATATCGTAATTTGTTTTGAGGGTTTTGATCAATTATGCATGCCACAGGTTTTCCTTTAGTATGTAAGATTGTTGATTTGTGAGTTGGAATGAATTGCTCTGAATCAGGCATTTTATCTAGAGGCATATTTCTAATACAGATAATTTCATTAATAATTTTTTAATATGATTTTGATGTTGTTAAGAAATAATTAGATAGTCAGCATTGTATAGAAAATTCATGACAGAAAAAGTGTCCAAATCCAAAGCACTCAACGAATTAGAGAAGAATCTCAGCAAGCAAAGAAAACAAAAATCTGAAGATCTAATAAAGAAAAAACTAGACAAAAAAGAACTAGATTATGATAGTCTCATTAATTCTAGACGTTTTTGGGAAATCAAAATTTCAGTGGCAAACAGAGTATTTTGATGATTTTGATTCAACACCTAATAGATTCAGAGGTAAAGAACTGCCAAATAATAACAGAGAATGTGTCATGTTGGGGATCAAGCTAGGAACTATGAGAGGCAATATAGCCTATAATCTAAGAGGCATGGCACTCACAGAAGAATACCGTAGTTCAATAAATGATTTAATGTGGAATTTAGTTTGGTATCAATGGCAAGAAGCAAGAATGCTTTATAATTTTACAATTAAAGAGAACAAAGCATGATTGTAGGGGGAAAAAGTCAGTCTCCATCGCCTTGGAGACTGTAATTGTATTAACTAGTTTATGTGAGCATTGGGCTCTTCCAGCTAACACCGTAAGATGTCTCTGACTCGATAATTAAATTACAGATAGGTTTTTTTTAAAAAATCAGAATAAAAAAAAATTACATTTAGATAAAGAATTGTTTGCCATTTAGGTCAACAGTCAAATTACAAATAATTTTGTAATTTTATTTAAAGGATACTACAAATTCTTTACTTTAGAACAATAAAAATACCCTAAAGAAAAAAGTACTGATATGAGTAATCTGGATAATTCAATAGGAAAATTGCTTTTGGATCTACAAAAAAATGACCCAGGAACATTCAAGGAACTTATGAGGCGAGTTCAAGAGGAACACCCAGAACTGTTTGAAGAAAATATCGATGAGAGTAATAAAGAGATTGACGAGTACAATCGCATAGTAGACGAATATAACAAAAAAATAGATGAAAAGTAGGTTCTTTCTGAATACAATTTGTGCATTTACAAGATAAACAATATCAATAAAACAGGATTATTTTCTAGATTCTAAATAGAATTAATTAGATAATTTCTGTTCTAACTCTTCCATTCGTTTGTCACCACATTGATCTGCTTTCTCGATAACGCAGAATTCCCTTACTTCATCAAATGCATCAAGACATGATTTTAGATCTTCAGGGTTAAGATTATCTTCGCTACACGCAGTCATCATTGCTTCATAGTTTATTGCAAATTGTGCTAAAAGTTGCTCTTGTGGTTCAGTATTTTTGAACATATCAGATTCTGTCATACTGGTTCCAAAAAAAAATAATGCCTGCAAATATTGGAATAACTAGAAGAAATTTCATTTTGGATTTTTTTGATACTGACATGATATTGTAACAAAATTAGAAAGAATAAATCTATTTATTTTCACTTATGGTTTTCATGTCAGATCCATAATTCCCATACTGAAAAACTCTGGCTTGTACCATACACTAGCTGAATTATAAAAATCACACTAGCACATCTGACACAGTTAACCTATGTTTAATATCCATTAATTTAAAAATCAACTATGAAAAATAAACTAGTACAGATTAGTCTATTAGTTATTTTATGTAGTCTTGGATTGTCAAATCTTTCTTATGGTCAGGATGCTCAAATATCAGGTGGTGTTGATGTTGATGGTACATGGTATCTCGGAGAAGGTCTCAAAGGAGGAAATTATTTTGAGTATTCTTTATGTGAAATAAATCTTAATGACTGCTCACCTATTAAATTGAAAATGTGGATCAATGGAGAGATACAAAATATTAGTGAAACATTGTGGGATGCAAAAATTGTAATTATTGATGGCAATAAAGTCATCAAAGGCTCATGGGGTCTTGGCAAAACCACTCCTGAGCCCATATTATTTGATGAGGATCTTTTTGATTATGCCATTGCAATCAAATCTTCATTAAATTGGCTGTCTGCTTTTGCTACTGCAAATGAAGATGATAGAATTCATGGGCCGCAAGAGTTTAGATCTGGCAAATGGGGTAATATTGGTCCGATAGGTGGCGGTAGTGATGCTCCATTAATTCCGAATCGAATAGAAACAATAGATTCTCCTGTTGGAACTGTAGATGCCATTGTTGTTGGTTGGTATAGTGGGAGTGATAATGAAATGTGGATAGTGGATGATTTTCCTTTTCCTGTTAAAGCATTAACTTATGCAAAGACTACTTCTGACAACGCTCCAATAATGTATCAATTCACTTTGTTAAAGTATGAAGAAAATATGGTGAATGATCCTTTCAAAGATGTAGAAGAAACAATTCAAAAAGAAGAGTTGTTGGGATGTCCTACAGAATTTTATGATTATGTAAGTGAACGTGCTGCTACTGATACACATTCCATGATGATTCAGTACAATTATTCTCCAGAAATACCTATTGAAGGTTGTAATATCGACTGGAAAATAAATTTCATTAGCAAGTATAATGATATTGAGATTCTAGATCAAATTCATTATGATATTTGGGTTGTCGATGAGCAAGGCAACAAATTACGTTCATACGCACAAGACATTGGGCAAAATAACCTGTTTAATGAATTTGGTCAGGTTCACCATCTTCTTCCAATAGAAGAAAAAGCAGGACTTGTACGTTATTCCATATTTGTTCACGGTACAGGGCCAGAACAAGAAAAACCAGATGCGTCCATGAGCGGATTTGCTATTGTCGAAATTGAAATCGATGAGAACCCACTACTTGAAAAATTAAATGACGGTTTTATTTCAGCTTCTAAAATTCCCACTTGGGTTAAGAATAATGCTGGATGGTGGGCCGATGGACAAATAGATGATGAAGCATTTATTCAAGGAATTCAATTTTTGATTAAAGAAAAAATATTACAAATCCCACCTACATCTCAAGTTTCAATTTCAGAAAACGATGTAATTCCCACTTGGGTTAAGAATAACGCTGGATGGTGGACACAGGGTTTGATTAGTGATGATGATTTCTTAAAAGGAATTACATTTCTTGTTGAAAATGGGATAATAGCAGTTTAACATCTTTTACGTTCATCATGGCATTAGAGTCCATCTCAAAGTAATCAAAACTGAATTCTCTTAGATCTACATCTTTGAAAAAAATTCATGAGTAATTCAACATCGGCATTAAAGAGACTAGATACGTAGTAGGTGTTTATTTTGAACTCATATGCTCAGAATTGAGAGTTCAAATTTGAGTGGGAGTACAACGTGTATGGGGATATAGTTAGGAGGAAAGATTTTGCACTATTTTTAATTTAAATGAATCTGAATAAATCATTGATTTTGCTAGATGGAAATTCCTAACGCCAATCATCAATGACGTATCTATCTGTGATATTGTATGCACCATTATTTGGTCGGTGCAAGGATACACCTAGAAAATCAATGGAAAAATTTTGGTTTAGCATAGATTGGTATGCATTATACCTACCTGCATTGACTCCTGCTACCAGAGTAGAAAGTCCTTTTGAAACGGCAAACTCTTCGCATGCATTCAAAAGATTCATGAAAATGCTTTGTGATTCTGAATTTGCCTTGACTGCACCAAATTTTACGTAACACTTGTCATTTCCAGCCTCTGTGTTAATTCCACAATGACATATTGCAAATCCTACAATCTCTTTACTTTCATCAAAGAGGATGACAGTATCTCCAAGGTTTATCTTGTCTACTGCCTTTATTTCTAATTCCAAGTCAAGACCATGGTAAACGGTATTTGTAACTTGACTGCACTCCTCAAGATACTTGTCTTGATTTTCCTTGGACTCTGAATACCTTGTCCACGTGGATTTAGAATTTGAAGGAATGGATTTGGGTTCTATCTTTTTTGACATTACTGGAATCAAAAATCTTGGATGATACCCAAACTTTCTGTACAGGTTAATGTGTTTTGGACTGTTTGCAAATGTCATGGCTCCAGAATGAGTTACACCCCATTTCTCAAAACATCTCATTACAGGCTCCATTAGCTTACTGCCTATCCCTTTGTTCCAGTGATCGGGATGAATAGTTAGGGGACCAAATATGCCGACACTTCCCCAATGAAGCCCAAAATTAGAACCTACGATTTTGCCATTCAGTTCAGCTACAAATGACGCAGAAGGATCTGCATTGTAACGAGGATTAGCATACATTGCATCTGCACGATAATTTTCAGGGTCTTCAAGTCCCCTAAATGTACCAAAGGCCAATCGTATTATCCTGTCTGCTTCTTGTATATCCTCTTCTGTCATATGACGAACTACAATGTCATTCATTTACTATAGATAATTCAAACAAACAGACAATATCTATCCATTGGATGCCTTACCATTATTTACAATTCTTGAGACAATACAAGAAAAAATATGAATTTAGAATTGTTAGTTGAGGCTAAGATTTTACACTAATGAAATTAAAACAATCGAAGAACTGACGAAATAGTAAAAATGTTTATGAATACATAGAGAGAGGTTCTATCATACTTTGCCTTTTGATCTAAATGTAATTCTACGTGTGATTATGTCTCCAAATTCTGCATTTGTACAAATCAGAGATAATGAAGAAAAATACCTTCCACAGTCAATTGGTATTTTGATAGTCAGCTCCATTCTCAGCGCATTCGTAATACTTCCATTTGTAATGATTCCAATTAGTGATGCATACTTTGAAGAAGTAGATGATGCAAGTCTTCCCACCGAAGGTGCAGATATGGCTTTGACTGCAGGGGTAGGTTTTCTAAAAGGAATGGTTTCGTTTGTGGCCCTTTATTTTATTGGAAAAAAACTTGGAGGCAACACAAACTGGAAAAAGGTATTCTCAGTTTTCTTCCACACATATGTTCCAGTAATTCCCATGATGATCATAATTTCTGTACTGGTGTTTCTGATGTGGGGCTCTCTTGCAGAAATAAACCCATCATATCTCATGTCTATTGATGCAGACGAAGAACAAGTTCTGTCTGCAATAGGACCTATGCTGGTTTATGCACTTCTGATTGCTGTTTTTGCAATTGCATTTATGGTGTGGATTGTAGTCATATCCGTCAAGGCAATCAAGATAGTTAACGGATTTGAGACAGGAAAGGCATTCGGACTATTGATTTTGGTCATGATTATTGCTTCTGCAGTATCTGTAGTGTTTAACGTATAATTTTGCACGTTCGTGAAACAAATTAAGAAAATATCTATGTAAAAAATAATAATATCGATTACGACAAGAATTTGTGGCAATTTACTCAGTTAAAGCTCGATACATGGAAGAAAAAATGAAAGAATTTTATCAAAAACTAACTGATGGTACAATTCAGAATCAGAAACCTGATGGTCAAGAAATTGTCAATTCAATGAAGCGTGCTAAGATAACTGAACCTAATGTAATTCAATGGTCTGAGATGTGTTTTTGTTCTCCTCCATTAAAGCATGAACGTGAAACTGTATACAATCAATTTCTAGAAGATATTCAAACCAAAGTCATAGATGAGGATGTAGAGTATAAAGGAAAATTTTTTATGGATTTTTTAGCAAAACAAAATAAAGAGTAATTTTATTTTCTTGAAAAGAATGATGTGGACATACTCTTCTCATAATTTGCCATGCGCTACATATTCTAAGGATATCTCATATTCTCTTTTGAAAATATAGAATCTACATTTGGAAATATACTAACCACTTTTCCCAGATATTGTTTTTCAGTAATTGGATAATCTATATCAGGTATTGATTCAAGATTTGAGTCGCCCTTTGTCATTAGGATACGTGGATCTTCATTAATTATTGATACAACTCTGTGCACAATTATAGTCTCAGGTAAATCCACTGGATGAAATACTATGATGTCTCCCTCCCTGATATTCTCAAATGAATAGCTTCTGTCTGCCTCTACAAACTCTCCTATTTTCAGGATAGGAGTCATACTGTCTGATTCAATTTTGAAGGTAGAGTCTTTTACATCGGAAATAATCACCCCTGTAACTAGAATCATCATTACAATTACTATAACTCCCACGCCAATGCCTGGATAGACTAATAATTTTTTATTCATATCAATACGGCCTCAACTCATACCTTAACTTAGTAATGGATTTATCTTACTATTGTTCAGATTTCCTACTCCACAGGAGGTATTGAAAGCAAATTTCTTTAATGCTCAATGTTTTGCATTGACATTCCACCAACCTTTTCTTCTAACATACAAGTATGCAATGAATGTCAGAATCAAGCCAGCTATGGTAAATAGCACCACCTGAGTATCTGGTATTGATTTTAGGGTAGAATAGCTTTCTGCATTCCAAAAAGAAAATTCAACCAAGGTCAGAATAACAAATACTATACAAATGAGAATCAGGGATGTCCAAAATTTTCTGATCATTGTTCCCACATAAATTATTTTTTAGAACCCCTTGAAATATTTTCATTCCATTCTTTGGCCCATTTGCGTACAAGATACGTGTAAATTGGAATGTGGATTACTATAGACCCAAGTATTATTGCTACTATTTGTGGCATAAATTTTTCATATACCATATCTGCTCGCTCTGTCTTATTCATCTCAGAAGTTAATTCAGGATCAAAGGACATGTTATACATAACAATTACAGTTGCTGCAAGTATTGCTGTCATGAAGATTACTGTGTATATTGTAGCAAATTTTTTCTTGTCCAGTTTTGATGCGACATAAGTATCAAGACCTGGAATCATCGCATAAATTGTATATCTATTGACATTTACTAAACCATCTGTAGGTGTTGTTTTCATTTTCTTTATTCAGCAATTTCCCAATATGTTTCTGAAATACCAAATGTAGTTGGATAATTTAACATCAGAATTGCAATGATGAAAATTACAACATAAGATGCGCCAGTTATTACACTAAAACCTATGATTTTTGATTTACTAGTTTTGAAGAAAGATACAACAATTCCTGCTACAGATGGAGGTATACCAAACAAAAACAATCCAGCATAAGGCAAAAATGGATTATCAAGATTAGGCTTTTCTGTTTCTTCTTCGATGTATTCCTTGAATATTTCAGCAGAGACAAAAAAAATTGTAACAATAGTTATAGTCAAAGCGATACTAACTATTCTTAAAAAATTCATAATTTGAGTAAATCCAACAAAAAGGACTTCATAAAGTGTTCTACTCTTGAGTTCAACTCCAAGTGGATTCACCTACTTTTTTGGGACAAAGATTTTGCACTCGTGGAATAAAAAATTAATTATAAAGACATCCTGTAAGTCTACGATATGCGTAAGGAGTTTGTAATAAAAAGAATTGATGCTTCACCTGATGGTGCGCCTTACGTAATAATTTCATTGACATCTGCCAAAGATTTTCAAGAAGGAAACAAATCCCAATCCCAATTTGATCCTTCAAAAATGATGAATCCTTCCAACATGAACGATATGATGAAAGATCTAAACAAGATGTTTTCAGGTATGGGTGGAATATCTGGAGGAGTTACATCACTAAAGCTTGACATGCATGAATACAAAGAGATGAATCTTTCTGTAGGAGACAAAGTCCATCTTGATCTTACTAAAGATGAAAAATTAGGTGTTTGATTTTTGTACCCACATGGAAATTCATGAATAGAAAAAGAGTCGTGTTAAAGGAAAATTTTAATTTAAACTTACAATATTTTAGAAAAGGAGATTCATGTCAGTTAATTTTTTGTAGTAAGAACATGGCAATGTGCCTTATGATGAATAGTGTTAATGATGTCATCAAAGTGATTTGCCTCAACCATAGAAAGTTTGGGATAATCAACTACTAACAAGCCTACTTTGTGTTCTTTGACATAATCAATCACCCAATGAGCAATTGAATCCGTCAAAGCAAATTTGGTGTTAATTTTAACACCTTCCTTTTGTGCCAGTTCTTTCCATTTTTTCAGTTCTTCTTTGAGTTTGGAAATTTGTTCTTGCATAATTTTCTTGTCCGATTCTGTTTCAAAAAAATAAAACTTGGGCTGAACCTTATAAACACATTCAATAACAGACAATTCGGTATTAAGTTTTTTTGCCAAAGCAAGCCCCAAATCAAATGATTTTTTTGTGTGAGTGGGGGTAATTATGGCAACAGTGATGTTTTTGAACAATTTTACTGATTTCTGATTTGGAATTACAGTATATGAATTTGTAATTCTTCATCAAGACGTTGGATTCTCTTAGATTCGTACCAATTTTGGTTTTGTTCAAACCCATTAGTAACAAATTAGATTCAACATTGACATTAGAGGGATAGATACGTAGTTTGGGGCATATTTTGGACCCGTTATCTCAAATTCTAATGGATATGGTACTAACTTGTTTTGATCAGTCCCGTTTTACGTCAAATTAACAAATAATGTTAGATATTACGAATAATCTCCACAATCAAGGTTCCACATGGGTCCTAAACTATTTCGCTTTACTGCATATTCATACATGTCATACTGGGTTTAGATTAAGAAAGAAATTTTTGGATCAATATTAGGAATTTTTATTATTTGGGAGGAGTTGCTGCATTTAAAATTCCTAAGTTTCCGCTTTCATCTTCAATCCTAATATTGATATCTGAAATTATCATGTCTTTGTATTCAGAACTCTGCCCACCGTGAATTGAATACACATCAATTTTGTTTTTCAATCCACATTTTTCAATTAGTTGTGATATCTTTGATACTTGATCATCAATTAGTGCATTAAGCGGATATACAAATAATGCAAAAACTCCTGGCTTTGCTTCTTTGGATATCTTTTGTAAAATTGGAATACTAAATGCCTCAGTCTTTCCAGAACCAGTTGGTGCTGAAATTATTGAGTTATCTCCCTTTAGAATTGAGCGGATTGCCTCTTCTTGAAATGGAAGTAATCCTAAGAAACCATACTTTTCTATTCCGTTTAGAATATTTTCAGACAAGATATCTTTTAGGCTCGAAATTGGAATCTTTTCAGGTTCTGGCGAAATCATATTCTCATAGTGAATTATTCCCAGGGATTCTTCTTTGTGACCTTGAACTATTTCGTGAATAATCCAGTCATCATCAATTAGGGATTTAGGTATTTTACTGATATCAAACAAAATATCTGCAGGGATTGGGATTTTAGGTTCAGGTACAATTTCTTTTTTCTTTGTATATTTTTTTACTACATCAGGATAATATGGTTCGCCTGATTCTGCAGGTCCATTGCATTGAT
This sequence comes from Candidatus Nitrosopumilus sp., assembly GCA_029861345.1. Lineage (GTDB taxonomy): Archaea > Thermoproteota > Nitrososphaeria > Nitrososphaerales > Nitrosopumilaceae > Nitrosopumilus. Next base: position 2,865 of record JAOTZM010000035.1, on the reverse strand, counting down.
GTGACTCAGCAGTTCGTGTGTCAATTGGAATGAATTTCCCACTGTCTGATTTGAATTCCTCATCCCAATAAATTTCATAACCACATCCTTTAGAACAGGGTTTTGTTCTGCCAGAATAATTAATCCCATAAGTTAGTTTTTTAGTAATTATTTTTTCAGGATTGCATTTTGGGCAAATTCCTGGACCCCCAACGTCTTCAAAATTTTGTGAAAGTTTGGTGTCACAATTAAGACAAAACTTCATGAATATGTTTTTGGATAAATTGACTATTAATGAATATATGATAATTTTGTTGTTTACATGAGATCAATTTTGGTTTAATGATTTTTTGAAAATATCAAATATGTTCAATACTGACATCAAATTTAGTTCTATAAAGTACTAGTATATAATCACGTTTATGAGAAATTACTGTAATGAGTAAGGTCAGCTTTTCGACATTATTTTTTTAATTTTCAATACCCTCTAGGGGAATTGTCTAATTAGTTTGATTCTCTCAGAGTCTAGGCATTAATCCGACAGGATTTGAAGATTTTTAGTGATTGTATTGATACCAATTAGGTATGAAAGCTGATGTTAGATATTATTCTAATACGACAACACTACCAGTCATCCAAGGATGAGCTATGCAATAGTAATCAAATGTACCTTCTTCATCAAACTGATTTGTGAAAGTTTTTCCTGGAGAAATTAATCCACTATCAAAAATCCCATTAGGACCATCTGAAGGGATTCCACTTGTAGCAGTATGAACAGCCACATCATCATTGGTCCATGTGACACTAGAATGTTCATTAATTGAAACAGAGTATGGGAGATAGCATTCATTTGTCTGCGCACATTCAGGGGAAGCAGACCCCAGAGCAATTGAAACTGGAGTATTTTGTGAATTTGCACTAGTTTCAGTTTTTTCATCTACATTATCATTTAGACCCTCTCCAAATTGTTGATTTTGCATCCACTGCTCCATCATCTGTGGATGGTTCATCATGTGGTTCATCATTTGCTGTTGCATTTGAGGATCATTCATCATGTGGTTCATCATTGGTTGCATCATTCCACTCATCATTCCGTGCATGTGTTGTGGATTTTGCATCATCATTCCATGTATTGTCTGCATAGATTGAGGATCATTCATCATGTGGTTCATCATATCTTGCATGTGTTGTGGATTTTGCATCATCCAGCCATGACTTGTGGTTGGAGATTTGTCAGGGGTTGAACTTTGCATGTGTTGTCCCATCATCATTCCTTGATTCATCATACCTGAGCCCATCATTCCATGACCAATGTTGCCTTGGCACCATGCACATCCTGAACCCATCATGCTTTGATTCATTGAATCTTGCATGAATGGACACCAAGGACAAGTCATTGTACTGTTCATCATCATTCCATGATACATTCCATTATTCATCATAGAGCCTCCATACATCATTTCCATCCATTGTTGATTTGATTTCATATTCTGCATCATTTGTGGATTCATCATCATGTGGTTCATCATTAGTTGACTGAGCTCAGGATCATTCATCATTGGTCCCATCATATTCATCATCCATTGATCATTTTGCATCATTTGTGGCATCCAAGTATCCATCATAGTTTGCATGTGTTGAGGATTATCTCTCATCCAATCATGCATGTTTTGGGACATTTGTGGATGATTAATCATTGCGCCCATTACTCCATGCATGTGGTTTTGGTTTTTGGCTAAAAGTTCAGTATCGAAATTTCCCCAATCCCTATCTGCCAATCTCCAATATGTAGAGGGAGTAACACATGCAGGCATTCCCATATTATTCATCATGAGAACTTTACCATCAGCACATGTGATTTGATCAGGGTTTGTCCCCATCATCAGTTGTTGTCTGGGAGTCATGGTTTGAGCTATGACTTGTTCAGAAATTAATGACAAAGAAATTGTAGCAATAGCAAAAATCAAGATTCCAATAAATAGATAATTGGCCATCATATTTTGTGTTGTTTCCTTTGATTTAAACAAAATTCCAATTCTCATTATTAATTCTACAATGTTAGAATATGTTATTTATATAATAACATATCATTAATTGATGATATATTGAAACAAAAAGTAGATCAGTTTGAACTTAAAGCCAAATTATTTCGAGGTTTTGGAGATGTAACTAGATTATCCATACTAGAATCAATATCAGAAGAAGAGAAAACAGTCACTAAAATTTCAGAAGAATTAGACCAAAGTCAATCAAATGTGTCTAATCACCTATCTTGTCTCTCAGAGTGCGGTTTAGTTAAAAGCAGAAAAGATGGAAAAAATAGGTTTTACAGTATTGGTGACAAAAGAGTTGTCAAACTTCTCAAACAAGGAGATGATATTTTATCTGATATTGCAGAAGGAATCTATTCATGTGTGAATTATAAAAAATAGTTGCTTATTGTTAAATGAAAATTCATCATTTAGGTATGTTGATATTTTGTAATGAATAATGGACATCACAAAATAGCACTATCCCATTTGGCAGTGTCTTTGCGGTAATACTGTGACCATCTTGAAGTCCTTTACCGCAGACATAGCATTCAACGACTGAAACAGATGATTGTAAATTATGTGATTTTCTGAGAATCTGCATATCTTGCATGATTGCTCTGCTTGCCTCCTGCATTGTGTTTAGTATACGATCAAATAAGATATAAAGGTACCGTACTATACGGTAACCTATTTAGGCGTGAAAAATCCAATATTTGAGAAAAAAACCTCTGAAAAAACACTCATCAATTTAAATAATAAACCACTAGAATTTTGTTTATGGGTGGACGTATTTGGAAACTCTCAGCCAAAAGTAATACCCCTAGAGTTAACTGAAAACCAGTTTCAAATTTAT
>JAOTZM010000125.1 GCA_029861345.1 Candidatus Nitrosopumilus sp. | reverse complement strand
TGAATGTCCCCAATATTTTCTTGAATCTTTAGAATTACTTCATCAATTTTTGGAATTACCTTTCTTGCTTGTTGATTTAGAACAGGGGCAAACATTGCAGCTGCATCTTTCATCTCGGGACTGTTACCAAGAGTTTTTAATCGATTTTTGTAGTGTCTTAAAGATTTTAGAACAATCTCGTATCCTCCTTCGTCTTTAAGATAGATGGCACCCATCCAAATTTTTTCAGACATTTCTCAATAGGGATTTGCTTTATTATTATAATTTAGTTGCCTATTTTGACATTAGTATGATTTCTACTTGTTAGTAATATATCTGAAAATCATATTATAATCATTGAATCTGAAAAATGAATTTGGAATGGTGTTGCTTTTAGCAAAATGCCCTAACTGTGATGAAGAATCTCTTTATTGTGGTATGATCCGAACTTCGATTAAGACTTTGGCAAACAAAGAGGTATTGTTTTGTGAGAACTGCAAGTTTGTAGTTACTGTAGATGAATACAAAAAGATGTTCTCGCAAGTCTAAGAATCAAAACTTTTCTCTAAGGGTACCTCATTTCTATTGATCAGATATAACAAAATCCCTGCCATGGTGACCCCCATTCCACTTAGACCGATAAATGTGCCTGCATTCTTGACCATCCTCAATATGGGATCTGTTTGACCTAATTCTATAGAATAAAACAATATCAATCCTGTACCAAACATGATGATTCCTATGACAATTATCCCCATTCCAATTTTCATGTCTCATGTTTTTTTTTCTGACTAATAAACAACAAGAATAACAGTGAGAATCTTTATGAATCCAATAAACTCTTTTAAATTAAGTCTTATTCAATATCTCTGTGAATGTAATCCTCTTGCTTTTATCAATTACAATCTTGTTTTCAATTCCTCTTTTAATTGAGGCAGATGCTCAAACTAGTTATGATGTAAACATCCCTACAGGAGCTGCAAACCCTGATGCCACATATTTCTGGCAAAGTGAAAAAGACGGCTCAACTTCTGGAATTATTGAAATTATGGTTGGAGATACGATCGTTTGGAAGAATGCAGATACTGCAGCTCATACTGTAACTTCTGGTACTGCGTCAGACGGTCCTGATAATTTATTTGATAGCGGATTATTCGCACCTGGAAAATCATTTTCCTACAAGTTTACAGAAACGGGTAATTATCCCTACTTTTGTTTAGTACATGAGTGGATGGATGGCTCAATAACTGTAACTACTGGATATTCTATTATCCCAAATGTTGGAAAGCAAGCAGGTGACGGGTCTATCTTCTTTGATGTAGAGTACGACTTTAACGGAGTCTTATCAACTGTCGCAATAGATGAACAACAAAAATCAATCACTTTTGAGATAGTTAGTGATATGGTATCTGGAAACAATGATCTAGAACTTCGATTACCTTCAGAACTTCTTGATGGCCCATTTGTTGTTTGGGTAGATGATCAAAAACTTTCAGACTTTGAACATATTCAAGATGACGGCCTCAATGTATTGTTGGTGCCATTGGATGCTGACTCAAAAATTATTACCATTGTTGGAACATCGATAGTTCCAGAGTTTGGCCCAATGACTATGGTAATTTTGGCGGTTTCTATTGTAACTATGGTTTTTCTTAGTCAGAGATTTAAAACCAGAATCTAGTCTTTTATCTATAATCTAAAATACTATATACCAAACAAAAAATATTTCATTAAATCCAATATTTTATTGAGAAATTTAACTAAAATTTGATCCTATATAGTAATTATATAGAATAATTAGATAATTGTTAAATATTATAATTACGTAATAATTGATCCTGAATTGAAGGAATTCAATGAAAGGTGTGCAACAGTAGCAAGAGGTTGAGAAATTAACCTAGTTTTGTGTTGTAAAAAGCACAAAATGAATAATGACAATGGTTGTTAGAATAGAGCCCAATATCTGGCCTGTTCCTTGCAAGGTGGAAATACCTACTGTTGCATTGATTTTTTCTGAAACAGGATTATCTCAAATTCACATTTTTGTATATTTTTAAAAAATTCTTTTTGATACGATGGAATAAAATTAATGAAAAGATGTTACCTCTGTTTTGACTATCCATTAGAAGCGATAAAAAAATTAAAGTATCTTATTAATTCCTAAGAAGAGGATCTAAGAATATTATGTGATGTTTGTTACCTGTTAGTAAATCTTTTTTCTCTTCAGATAAAATTTTCTTGGAATCAAAAGTACAATTTTTGATTCTAGAATCAAGTTAACCAAATAAGTAAAAAAATGAATTCCTTTAGAAACATAAAATAAGACAGTAAATGAAAAATTAACAATTAAAAGAATTCTGAGAGAAACTAAAATCTATTATGAGGAAAATTACAAAAATTAATTATTTTAACTTTATTGTAATCTCCTCACCGTTTCCAATGGGTGATGTTATGGTTCGAAGACTTGAATTTTTTCTAAGGTAATCTGAGAATTTTTTCATATCTTGTTTATACTTTTCAGGATATAGCATGTTGTCAGTAACAATCACTCCTCCAATTGACACCATTGGTAAAATCAAATCAAAGTATTCTAGGATATTTTCCTTATCTGCATCTATTAAAACAAAATCAAAAAAACTCTTGTATTCTTTTTGCAAATTTAATTCTGTAAGTATGGATTTGGCTAATCCTTCCTTTATGATGATGGTATCTTTTACTCCTGCTTTCTGAAAATTCTCTCTTGCTCTTTTAATTTTATTAGGATTCTTCTCAATCGTGATAATTTTACCTGATCTCTCAACAATTGCCTCTGCGCACCATAAGGTTGAATATCCTACTGACATACCAACTTCAAGCATATTTCTTGCATTTTTTAGGCGTAAAATCATGTTAAGTAATTCCCCTGTCTCTTTGGTAATTGCAAGCATTCTGTCTTCAGGAAGAATCTTTGTCTTCTTTAATTTCTCCAAGGTTGATTGTTCTTCCAATTCCTCAAGTATGCTGGAAATTGAGTCGATCATACGGTAGGTGTATCTCTAAAATAATTTAATTATACCTTCAAAAAATTGGACAATTATGAAATGTATTCAATAGATTATATTTAGCAAAGGAATGTTTTATTCCAGATTTGGCAAAAAAAATTGATCTATTAGATATTGTTCAGAAAATTTTGGCACTAGATTCAAAAATGAGATTTGCTGCAGTAATTGATCCAAAAGGCAACATCCGTGAGGCAATCATGAAAGCTGGAAAAACTAGTCTTGATTCACAAAAAGAGGAGGAGCATTTCTGTAAACAAGTTGCACAGAGAAGATCAATGAGAAAAGAATTTGATAGATCCCTTGGCAAAGTAAGATACGTTCATGTTGAAAGAGAAAAAGTCTCTCAAATGGTAATTTACACAAAAAGAAACATTATCTACTTTGCAATGGAACCTGAGATGTCAATTAACGCAAAAATTAGATTGATCTCAAAGATAAAGAAAATTACAATTGACCTTTAGAGAATATTTGAATAATCTGATTTGTTTTTAAACATTATGATATTTCACAAGTACATTAGAGATTCTAAGATGTTTGAGTATAACAAGTATTACAGAGAATGTCAACAACTAAACAAACCCTTTATCAAGGCAAGGATCAATCCTAAACAAGGAAGTTATTTTGTTCAGATAGATTTGATGCCTTGTCACTATGACTTTTTCTCACTAGAACAAGAAGAAATCAAAAAACTAACCCAAAATGAAATAAAATTTGTAAAATCAACCTCGACATTTAATTTTAACGGATTTAACATTGACAAAGAACTTGCTTGGTTTGATGGAATATCTCCTGAGCATGTCAATGATTTTTGTGAAAGTCTCTATGACTTGACTCAAAAATATCACAACTAGAATCTAATCAGATTTTTTATAATTTTATCAATTATTTGCAGTTCTTGTTTTCTTTCTTTGATGGTAGTTTCATTCCATGTTTTTGCAAATTCAGACTGCTTGTCCATCTTTTCTAATTCTTCAATGTATTTTATCAAATGTATTTTGTAGTCTTGTAGTAAATCTAGATGTTTGTTGTGGTTTTTCTCAGTAGGAGTTACCATTCCATTCCTCTTCTGTAATGTCTGGAAACATTTCTCTAATTCTGCTTCTATCTTTTTCCATTGCATTCATTCTTGAATCAAGATGACTTTTGATTGTGGGATCTGCCTCTTGGTTTTTTTCTTCTTGAATTTCTAAAATTACTTTGGTTAGTGATTTGTAATATACAATATGGCTTTTCTTTGATTCCTCTGATTTGTCTTCTTCTTTTATATCCATCAAAATTCATAATTTCATTGAAAATAAGTACTTGATCATCATGGTTGGTTTACACTCATATTGAAATGAAGTCACGTGAGGCTACATAACTGACGAAGAACTAAACAACTATACAAAGAAAAACTTGGAAGAGCATTACCTTCGATTTTTTCCTCCCTGAACTCAGATTTCTTTACCTATGTATGCTCTTTCTCCATGTTGTGATATATCCAACCCAATATCTTCATCTTTTGGATCTACTCTGATTCCGCCTGGCCATAATTTTGACATTATGCCCAATAAAGAAAATGTTACACCGAATGCATAGCTTACCACAATTACTGCAGCAATAATATTGATGGCCTGTTGTTCCAAACCTTCTGGTGTGCCTGTCCATGCACCAATTCCGTCACCTGTATCCCATATGTGAGGACTAGCAAGTGTTCCCGTCAAAATTGCGCCAGTAAGACCACCAATTCCGTGAACTCCCCATACATCAAGTGCATCATCCCATTTGCGTGAATTCTTGAATGCTACTGCACCATAACAAACCATTCCTGCTGCGATTCCTATGATTATAGCAGCCATTGGACCTACCCATCCTGATGCAGGAGTGATAGTTACCAAACCTGCAACTGCTCCTGTTGCAGCACCTACAATAC
>JAOTZM010000124.1 GCA_029861345.1 Candidatus Nitrosopumilus sp. | reverse complement strand
CTCTTTTAGATGTGCATACACTCCAGAACCTCTCGTTTCAACCAGCTGTTTTGATGAAATTGGCTGCATGTATGCAATGTAAGATAATGTCTTAAGTGTGGCATTTGGAAGAATTGGTTTTGAAGCAAATCTTTTCACTGTGGAACTATATTCAGGCTTTAATTGAAAAACATATGATCCGTCTGGAAGTATGGTGACTTCTAGTCCTTTGAACGCTGACTTTGTCTTTTTCATAATGTTGTTGAGTAATTCTAGTGTTTTTATCCTTGATTCTGTGCCTGATGCTCTGATTAGTTCTTCTATTCTAAGAGGTCTACCTGCAGAATAAAGTGCTGCTTCAATTCTTGCTATCGCTTCGTCGATATTCTCAATTTTTTTCATTATTTTTCCTCCTCTAAAATCTAGTTAAAAAAATTCTTTCTCCATTATTGATCAGTTTGTTATCTCTTCTTTCATCTCAGTAATTTTGATGTCATCTTCAATTTGTTCAAGGTCTACTTTTTGATCTCTGGCTAAAAATAATATTGCGAAGAAACATCTGATTGAATCTACTTCATCAAGATCTACAATAATGTCTTGAAGTAACCCAAAACCTTTTGAGGAAATTTTTTTCATCACCAAGTTTTCATATTTTCCAATTATACTTTCAAGTGAAATAAAATATTCTTGGAAATCTGGTGCTTCAATCGGTTCAATCTCTACTTGTCTGTTTCTTCTAGATTGAGGATTTGCTATGGTGCCGATGAGGTTTTGAAGTAATCCTAACAGATCATCTAATGAAACTGGATACGTTGATTCATGTCTATATGGAATATTGATTAAATCTATATCGACATCTGTTCTCTGGCACATTGATTTTTTCTCCATTGCTGCTTTTTGTAGAGCAAAAATACTTTCAACTTTCATTCGGTAGATTAATGATGATGATAGTGCTGCCATTCCTGCTACTTTAAGATCTTTTTTGCCTGATTTTTCTAGAATTTTTATCAATAAATTCAAAATTTGAATGAGGTCAATCCCCCAAACATCTTTTTTGACAACAGATGAGGGACTAAATAGAATATTTACCGGCTCTTGAGAAATGCTATTAGGAATTTGCGCTTCACTCACATGTTAACTTCCTTCCTATTCCATAATATCTAAGGGCTCTATTTTTTTCTCACTTCCAGTCAACTCTTATATTGTTAAGATGAAAAACAAATGTATGAAATCTGCCAGAATTATGGGGCCTAATGAACCCCTAGCAGTATCCGAATCCAAGAATCCCAAACCTCAAGGAAATCAGGTTCTAGTTAAAGTAAAATCTGTAGGTGTTTGTCATAGTGATTTACACTTATGGGAAGGCGGATATGATCTTGGAGATGGCCAGTTTATGAAAGTTACAGATAGAGGTGTAAAATACCCCGTAACCCCCGGTCATGAGATTGTTGGTATTGTTGAAGAAATTGGTGATAGTGTTTCTAATATTTCAAAAGGAGATGAGGTTCTAGTTTTTCCTTGGATAGGTTGTGGAGAATGTCCTGCATGTAAAGTAGGAAATGAAAACTTATGTGATACTCCAAAATCAATGGGCGTTTTTCAAGATGGTGGATATTCTGATTACTCCTTAATCCCTAATTCTAAATATCTTGCAAAACTTGATGGAGTTGATCCTGACGCAGCGACTTCCCTTGCTTGCTCTGGACTTACGGCATATACTGCTATAAAAAAATCAAATCAAAACTCTCCGGAATTTCTTGTTATTGTTGGTGCAGGTGGATTAGGATTAATGGGAGTCCAAATTGCTAAAGCCATAACTAAAGCCAAAATAATTTGTGTGGATTTAGATGATAAAAAATTAGAAACAGCGAAGGAGATGGGTGCTGACTATACAATAAACTCAAAAGATCCTGAAACTTCTCAAAAAATTCTTTCAATATGTAATGATAAAGGTGCTGATAGTGTTGTAGATTTTGTAAATGCTCCTCCTACTGCAAAATTAGATCTATCTATATTGCGAAAAAGAGGTAATTTGGTTCTGGTTGGATTGTTTGGAGGCTCAATTGAATTATCGTTGGTAACAATTCCTCTCAAATCAATTGTTATCCAAGGAGCTTATACTGGAAATTACAATGATATGGTTGAACTTCTTGATCTTGCAAGAAATGGAACTATCAATCCAGTTATCTCAAAACGATATACTCTTGATGAGGCAAACACTGCCTTAGAAGATCTCAAGGCACGTAAAATTATTGGCCGTGCTGTAATCAACCCATAGTTTAATTCATCATTACAAAATAATATAAAAAATCGTAACATCTAATTTTCATTACACTTAATCTTCTAAAATCCAATCATATTCTAGATCTTGTTTATCTTCCTGTTCTCCTATTCCTGTGGCAAATCTCCAAATGAATGAAGCACGTGTTTCCATTTTCTCTTTAATCTTTAGAAGTGACTCCATTTCAGAATCTAGATTTTCATCAGCTACTCCATTTTCTTTACAAAACTTGCATTTTTGATCAAGTTTAATTGGTTCAGATTCAATAAGCGGATAAGCCATACATGCTAGTGGCCTATCTTTGTAAATTTTGCATGGAAACCCCCCATGTGGAGATTTACCTCCACTTTTTGTATCTAAGAAGGGGCATGTGTTTCCATTTTTTTCAATTCCCATCAATTGATATGCTAAAATTTTTATTGGAATTGAATTTCTGTCTTCGGAAATACCAATTCTTGGTAAAATATTGATCTTTAGTCCATTTGATTTTGCCAATTTTTCTATTCTTTCTTCTTCTTCAGGAAGTATAAGCACTCCTATTTTTCCAAATCTTTTGCTAGGATAATACTCTCTTTCAACACAACATTGAGAGCATTCTTCTATGCATCTAAATTCCACAGATTAATTTTTACTATAATAGATAAAATCCCTTGCATGTGGTAATTCAGTAAAGTTCCATACCATCAAAAACCCTACCAATTATATGCTCATAACATGGATGTTAATCATGGGTAAGCGACAAGTAAAAAATGAGAGTGCTCTAAAAGAAATTCGTCTTCCTGAAGAAGGCGAGCTTTTCGGAAGAGTTTTGAAGATGCTTGGTGGTGAAAATGTCATGATAAAATGCAATGATAATGTTACCAGACGAGGAAGAATTCGAGGAAAACTAAAGAGAAGAGTTTGGATCAGAGATAATGATATTGTGATTATTGCACCGTGGGACTTTAAAGAAGCTGAACGAGGTGACATTGTTTGGAGATTTACACTTCCTCAAGTTCAGTGGTTAAAGGAAAATAATCACATTCCTAAAGATTTCTAGTCTTTATTGTCTTTGACTTAATCTATTTTTGACATCTTACTTAATATAGCGAATAATTTATTCTCAAATCAAATGGAACAAGGTACCGTAAAATGGTTTAACCGTACTAAGGGCTTTGGTTTTATCGAAAGAGAATCTGGTGAGGATCTATTTGTTCACAAATCAGATGTTGATGGATTCATCAATGAAGGCGATAAAGTCGAGTTTGAAGTGGGTGAAGGTAAAAAAGGACCAGCAGCTCAAAACGTCAAGAAATCAGCATAGACAATGAATTTTTTAATTTAAGACTTCATCTTTGTTTTCTTAAATCAGTCTATCTTTTTATTATTTTTATCTTCAATTTGTAATTGAAGGAGTTGTGGTCCCAAGCGAAGGAATTGAACCTTCGACAACCCGGTTTCTGTATGCCTGATACGCTGTTATTTGGTCAGCCATCTTAAGCCAACAACTACAGCCGGAAGCTCTACCAGGCTGAGCTAGCTTGGGACAAAAAAAACAAAGATCCCTGCTATTAAAAAACTATTGTAGGTAGTTTCTACCATGTGATTATAGAGTTTACTAGTAACTCAGATAATTCTTAATTATTTTGACTGTGAATTTTTTTGGATTGAGATTTACTATATTTTTTGTTATTGCATTGAGATTAATTGGAATAGTAAGAACGGTTTTAATTTATTTTATTAACACTATTTTTTGAGTAATTTATTTGGTTATTTGTGAATCCATCACAATGATAAATTTCTCATATGGATTTTTAAATAGGCACAAGTTACTCGAATTAATTCCCACTTTTGGTAGGATTAAATTATAATCTACAAATTCAACTTTTTTTGTGAAACGAGATAAAATCATAATGAAACCCACTTTTCAAAAAATCAAATTATATAAATTAAAAAATATCGATCTTAATATGGATAAAAATGTTAATATATTTTATTTTAATATAAGTATCCTCCAACGTTGTTGGTAATATGTGTCAGAACTAAAATTATCTTATTCTGGTTATGTTTGTGCTCCCTATTTGCATATGGATTAATCTGTTAAGATTAAAGAATCTTGATTAATTCAAAAAATATTAAAAAAATTGTTTTTTGTTACTGGTACCTTTTCTAGTGAAAGCAAACCCTAATTTTCTGATTCTACAAATCATTATCTTCTAGCCAGATTCAAAGACAGTGAACAAATATCCAAAGATCTCTCTAAACACAACCAAGCGAAAGCCTCCTTTGTATTTAACATCAAAGACGGTCTTTTCCAAAGAGAAGTTCAAGGAGAAACCAATTTTGTCTCTGTACATTATATGGAATATGGAGAAGATGGTGAAGATCTACAAGAAATTGCACATCTCTTACTAAAAAGAGAGAAAGTGGAGAAAGATGGACTCGGAAATATGAACACATATTGTTTAACTCCTTCAAAATTCACCTTTCCATATTCTGATAACATCATAGTTCTTGAAGTTGCAAGTGAAAAGAGTCCTCAAAATGTAAAGAAATACTGTGAGAAAACACGATATGATGTTAACAGAAAAGGATTAACCCTGACTAATTTGATGAATCTTTCGATTCTTGATCATCTAAAGTAGTAAATTAAACTCCAAAAAAGAATTGTTAATTGTAGATTTTTATAAATTCCATCTAAATACTTAAT
>JAOTZM010000004.1 GCA_029861345.1 Candidatus Nitrosopumilus sp. | reverse complement strand
CTTGGAAAAGGTGGACCGGATGGGATTTGAACCCACGACCTTTGCGGGAATGATTTCCTTACGCAGTGTGAGTGCGTCATCCAAACCAAACTAGACGACCGGTCCAACAAATTTACAAAAATACAAGCTTTTTTGTCTTTAGATTTTGGATATTTTGTAATTACCCTGGTCTTTTGTATTGATTTTCAACATTTCTTACATGTCCCTACAGGAATTTGATGCCTTAATTGATCGGATGAAATTGGCATTTGAGTATGCAGATAATCTTGGGCAATATGTGGAGGCAGCTAAAGTTCTTTTTCAAATCAATGAGCAATTGCCTGATGATCTACAACTAACTCTTGAAGAATTAGAGAATCTTGATTCTGCAAAATCATTCATAACACAACACAAGTCTGAAATAAATTCTGCAGTTATAGAGTATAGGCAAATGTTGATGAATTTGTAGTTTTATTTCTTAACGCCAAGGTTTCTGTTCTTTAGCCTCAAGTATGGATTTCTGCATTTTCTGCATCTTGTAGCATCAATGTCGTTTCTGCATCCACAGTTAAAGCAAATTTTCATTACGAGACGTGCTTGTTGGGCAATACGTTTCTTTTCAGGGTCGGTGATTGGCATTTGGCTCTCTCCTGAATCTCTCTCTTTTATTTTAATCGGATTTTTCCATCTTTCCTGCTAATAATACAGGTACTTCAGCTGGCCTTTTTGCTACAGGGATATTTGCTTTGTTAAACATAGATACCTTAGATTCAGCAGAACCATAAGTTCCCATCACGATTGCTCCTGCATGTCCCATTCTCTTTTCTTTTGGTGCTGCTCTTCCAGCAATATATGCAACAGTTGGTTTGTTAAATCCACTATCAATAATTCTTTGAGCCAAAATTTCCTCCGAATCTCCTCCTATTTCTCCTACTACTACCATTCCTTCCAAATCTGGAATATCTTTTACCATGTCAAAGGCATCGATCATTCTAGTCCCATTTATGGGATCTCCTCCAATGCCTATTGTAATTGATTGACCAAATCCTGCATTGGTAAGCGCATCTGAAATTTCATAGAGTAACGTTCCACTTTTTGAGAGAACTGCAATCTTTCCTGCTTTAAATGGCATTGGTGGCATGATTCCAACTTTGATTAACTCTGGAATCATGATTCCCGGAGTATTTGGGCCAATAATTACGGCTCCTTTCTCATTTGCTAAATTCAATACTTCCATAGTGTCCCTTACTGGTACATGTTCTGGAATTGCTACAAGCAGTTTAATTCCTGCCTCAAGTGCATCTTTTGCAGCATCTAAGAAGAATTTTGCTGGAACATAAATTATAGAAATCTTTGCACTAGTGGCATCTACTGCATCTTGCATTGTATTGTAAATTGGAACCTTGTCATCAAATTTCTGACCTCCTTTTCCTGGGGTGACTCCTGCTACAACATTAGTTCCATATGCCATCATGTTTCTTGCATGAAGTGAGCCATATGCTCCTGTAATTCCCTGGATGATTACTCCTTTTTTCTTGTAATCTGAATCTTCAGGCTTTCCTTTTAGTATGTCAAAAATGTCTATCATTTCTTTACCTCCATAACTGCAGCGTTGATTGCTTCTTCTATTGAATCAAATATTTTGGTTCTAGACCCTTGAAGCATCTCTGTTGCTTTCTCAGATTCAGTACCTTTGAGTCTTGAAAATACTGGCAAGTCAATAAGATTATTCTCATATGCTTTTAGAAATGCTTCTGCAACTACGGTTGTCTTTACGATTCCACCATATAGGTTTACAAGAATTCCTTTTATTTTATCCATTTTGCTTATCAATGTTAATGCTTCATAAACTGATTCTGTAGTTGCGCCACCACCAACATCTAAGAAACATGCTGGCTTTCCACCATTATCTGATAACATATCAAGTGTTGACATTACTAGTCCTGCACCATTTCCAACAACTGCAATATCTCCATCTAACTCGACAAGTGAAAATCCACTCTTCTCTGCTCTTTCTTCAATCTCTGATTTTTCTTGATATTTTTGTAATTCTGGATGTCTAAAGTTACTGTTGTCATCTGTCACAAATTTACCATCAAGTGCCATTATTGCATCATCTTGCATTATTGCAAGTGGGTTTATTTCTGCTAACTCTGCTTCTTTTTCAATTGTAAGTTTTGATAGTTTTTTCAACGTATCCACAAACCCTTCTGCAGTTTTTCCTTCTAATCCCATCTCTTTTGCAACTTCTCGAGCAACCTCATCTGAGACCTCTCCTAATCCAACTTCTTTAATAATTTGATTTTTTACTGATTCAATTTCGACTCCGCCCTCAGCTGATGCAATAATTGTATAGCATCTTTTTGAACGATTCAAGAATAATGATAGATAAAGCTCTTTTTTGATGTCTGCCATCTTTTCAAGTAGAATGGCTCTTGCCTTTTCTCCCTTGATTGTCAGGTCCATGACTTGCGGGTATTTAATCTCAAATTCATCATCGTTTTGACATTTTTGGATTCCTCCTGCCTTTCCTCTTCCACCTACTGGAACCTGAATTTTAATAACAAATGGATACCCTAATTCTTTTGCATGCTCTCTACCTTCTTCTATCTTGGTAGATGATTTGCTATCAAGTAGATTTATCCCATACTCTCGAAACAATTCCTTTGCTTGAAATTCTAGTAAACGCATGCAAAAGTCATAAATTTTATGGTCTTTATTAACTATGACGTTACTTTAACTGCTCCTCAAGAAAGTCAATCATCTCTAAAAACCGATCCTTACTTTTTCTCAATAGTTCTTGAGGATATTCTTCAATTGTAAAGACAAATTGCTGATGGAAACTCGGAACCAAAACTCCTCCTGATGTAACCATTTGCTCAATAATGTATCCCTTGGTAAGAGTGCAGACTATTTCTTCATATGAGTCATTTTCTTCTTCTAGGGTTTGTCTGTATAGTACAATAGGTTTGTTTGTCTTTGTAACGATGTCTGAACCTTTTTCTAACAGCTCTGTTAAATGTTGAATCTGCCAAGCATCCAAACTAATCTGTTTTACCATGTTTTTGATATGCGTTTTTTCTATTTATAATCCCATTTTAGCTAAAAGCTAGCTAGTTAGTTGATTTTAGATTAAAAAATTATATCAAAAAATAAGAAAAAAAGAAAAGAATCACAGATTATCCAGAGATCTAGAATGCTTGCCTGTATGTGGCCTCTCACCAGAATATCTTCTTCTCATATGTCCTGATGGTCTACCATCTAGCAATTCTAAGAACCATGATTCATGTTCAATTTCTTCAGCAAGAATACTTGCTGCAATATCATACGTCATAGGATCTTTTCCATGAGTCATTTGACATATTTTATTCCAGTTGATAATAGCACCTTGTTCGGCTTTTAGACATTTTTCTAAAATTTCTTTTAGAGTTGTACTTTTGTCTGATTGTAAGAAATCTGCACCTGCTTGATTGCAAAAATCTACAATGTCTTTTGGAAACTCTCCTCCAAGCTGAAATAATCTGTCAATACATGATTCAAAATGACTCAAATCCTCAAGTCTAGCATCCTCAATTACTCCTTTGATCCCTTCTCCTTCCATACCTGTACAGAATGATCTGAGGTTTGTAAAGTAATAGTATGCCACAAATTCTACTGATGCATTAATTGTTAACTCTTTGATTAAAGCATCTACATCTACACCATTTTGCTTGAGAAATTCAACTCCTACGACATGATGTTGATTGGAGTCTGACATTGAATTTGCAGTCAATGCTAGACATAAAAAGTTTCTTTTAAAAATCTGATTCTGTTTTTAAAATTAATTCCACAAGAGTTCTGGGAAAATATAGATTTGGAACCTGATATCATTACTCTAGTGGAGATGCATTGAAAACGTTTTCTGATTCTAATAAATAACAGTAGATTGCATTGCACTCATTCTAAATCTTTGAAATAACTATTCTACTGATATTCTGATTTTCTGTCCATCGACATCATCATCTTTGTATTCTTTGCAGGATTCTGTAAAGTCTATCTTCTTTACTCTAACCAAAAATGCCAATTCTTCTGCTCTTTCTTTAATCATATCAAGTAACTCTTTATCCAAATCAAGAATTGATGCAACATCTAAAACATCAGTTGGATTGTATCCTTTCTCTTTTCTTAGAGTTTGAAGTCTTCTTGCAATATCTTTTACTAATCCTTTTGCCATCATCTCTTTGTTTCGTGATGTTGAAATGAATACAATGTAATTGTCTCTTTTTGATGCAGCAAAGTTTTCATCTGCATCAAAATTTACAACAAAATCTTCGTTATCCAATGAAATGATTTCTCCATCAATATCAAAATTATATTTTCCATCTTTTTGTAATGATGAAACAATCTCTTCGGGATTTGTTTCTGCAAACATTGTAACTAGTCTTCCCATGTGTTGCTTTGCTTTAGGTCCTATTCTCTTTCTTTCTAATTCAACATTTGCCTTGACAGGTAATTCTAATTGTTTTAATTCTAACAATTGTTCTAATCCTGATTCTTTTTCCATTTCAACTATCCTGAAATTTTCTACGTTTAACTGAGATTGTAACAAATCAGATAATGATCCAAGTTTAATTTTTTGACCTTTTCTTACACAAATTTGTGCCTCATTTAGAGGCCATCGTCTCTTTAGTTTTCCTTTCATTCTTGCTGCTGAAGAAACAGATACCACATCTTTCATGATATCAAATGATTCTTCAATCTCTTCACTGACAAGTGTTTCTTGATATTTAGGCCATTTATCAAGTAGGATACTTTGTTTTTCATCAAAAACAGTCTGATAAAGATATTCACTAGTAAATGGACAAAATGGATGAATCAAAATATCAAGTGTTTTGAGAACTTCTCCTAGTACTGAATATATTGCCAGTCTCCTGTTTTTCTTTTCCTCATCTTCATCCCATAACTCTCCTCTAGTAATTGGAATGTAGATTTGACTAAGATTATTTATGATAAAATCGTCAATTGATTTAGCACCCTCGTGAAATTTACACGTTTGATTTTTTTCAGTAATTTTCTTGATTAATTTTTGAAGTTTTGAGAGGAGCCAAATATCAGGAGAAATTAACAAATCATTTTGTTTTGCCCATTCAATGGTGTTTGATTTATCAAAATTATCGTATTTACTATTTTGTTCAAAGTAAAGATGTAGGTTGAATAGGGTGTTGATTACTTGATATGGCCTTGACATTAATTCTTCAGTACTGAAACTTAGTGGCTCTATTGGACTTGCTTTCCACATGAAATAGAAGCGTACCAAATCTGCAGGATATTTTTGTAGCAACTCAGATCCTTCCAAAACATTTCCTTTGCTTTTACTCATTTTACCTCCTTTTTCATCGAGGACATGTCCTTGGAATAAAAATGACTTGTAAGGTGGAATGGGACCATAGTTTAAGATTACATTTTCGATAAGTAGAGTATATGCCCACCCTCTTGTTTGATCAATCCCTTCTGTAAAAAATGGAGCAGGAATTTCTTTTAAATATTCTTCATCTGTCAATGATGAATATGGGGCAGAACCACTATTGTGCCACGTATCCAAAACATATTCTTCTCTCTTTGTTTTGACACTCCCACATCTTCTGCACTTTATCGTGATGTTGTCAATCCATGGTTTATGCAATTCAAAATTTGGTCCATCTGGAAGGTTTTTTGCAGCATCAACAATTTCCTTTCTTGTAAAGAACCAATTTTTTTCACCACAATCTTCGCAGTCCCAAACAGGTAATGGACAACCCCAAATTCTTTCTCGGGAAATACACCAAGGATGTCTTTCTTTGATTATTCCCAGAAACCTGTTTTTTGGTTGCTCAAAAAAGTATTCTACACTTTCTGCTGCATCAATTGCTTTATTGTCAAGGCGGTCCAATTTGTAAAACCAACCTTTTCTGGCAAGCCATACAATAGGATGGCGTGATCTCCAGCATAAGGGATATTTGTGCTTTATTTTTCCAATCTTTACAAGAGCGTTACAATCCTTTAGATCTTCTACAATTATCCTGTCTGCATCTCTGACAAACATTCCGCTGTATTTTCCTGCATGAGCAGTAAATTTTACTTCATCATCAATAGGATTAAAAATTTTTACATTTCTTTTATTTGCTATTTTGATATCTTCTTCTCCGTTTGCAGGAGATAAATGCACCACTCCACTTCCTGTACTGACATCAACAAAGGATTCAGAGACTGCAACATGAAAATTATTTAATTCTGCACATTCATTTAATCCTGGAATTAAATTCAACAATGGGTGGGTGTATTTTTTTCCTTCAAATTCTGAACCTTTTACTGTTTTTTCAATTTTATACTCCTCTACTTTTACCTCTGTCATGAATTCTTCTAGTCTTGTCTTTCCAACAACCCATGTCTCATTTTCTACTTTGACATAAGCGTAATCTTCTTTGGGTTGTAAACCTACCATTGCATCTGTAACTAGTGTAAATGGCATGGTAGTCCATACTATCAAAAAAGAATCTTCATCAACTAGTTTAACTTTGTAGTATAATGAAGGATCTTTAACTTCTTCATATCCTTGATTTACCTCTGCATGGCTAAGTGATGTTTGGCAACTTGGGCAATAGGCAATAACAGTAAAGTCTTCTTCTAAAATTCCTTTTTCATGTGCTTTTTTTAGCACTTGCCACTCTCTTTCAATAAATTCATCTCTAAAAGTCCAATATGCTTTGTCATGATTAAATGACATCCCAAGTAATTCATCAACTTCTATCCATGTTTTATTATATTTTTCAACAACTTTTTTACATTCAGATACAATTCTCTCAACTCCAAATTGTTTTATCGCTTCAGTCTTTCCACCTGTTACTCCTAATTCTTTTTCAACCTGTAATTCCACTGGAAGCCCTTGAGTATCCCACCCTCCGTTAAATTCGATTTTTTTTCCTAACAATGTATTGAATCTATACCATAAATCTTTGATGACTCTACCTCTAAGATGACCTGCATGTGGGATTCCATTCATTGTAGGGGGCCCTTCGATGAATCTAATTTTTTCAGGTTTATCCGATGCAAAAATCTGTCTTTCTAAATCAATTGACTTGATGTACTCTTTTACTTGGGATTCTATCTCTTTTGCATCAAATTTTGTAGAAAGTTCCATCTGGATTTTGATATGCAGGTGGCATTATAAAGCTAAATTGGTTCCACAAGATTTGGATTATATAATTGAACAAAAGATAATTTTTGTTGGTAAATATTCTGGTAGTTGGTTCTGGTGGGCGAGAACATGCATTATCATGGAAGCTATCTCAAAGTCCTAAAGTTGATACTGTTTTTACCGCTCCTGGAAATGGCGGAACTGAAAATAATATTCCCATAAATGTGAATGATTTAGATGAATTATCTAATTTTGCTCAAGAAAATAACTGCTTTACAGTGGTTGGACCTGAGGACCCATTGGCAGCAGGAATTGTTGATAAATTTAATCAGCTCAATCTCAAAGTTTTTGGCCCCTCAAAACAAGCAGCACAGCTTGAATCAAGTAAGATTTGGGCTAAGAACTTTATGAGACGAAATGATATTCCGACGGCACGCTTTGAAATATTTGATGATGCAAAAAAAGCTCAAGACTATGTAGAATCTCTCGATTACAATGTGGTAGTAAAGGCTGATGGTCTTGCTGCTGGTAAAGGAGTTATTGTTTGCAATAGTAATGAAGAAGCAATTTTTGCAATTCAAACAATTTTGGTGAAAAAGGCATTTGGCAAGGCTGGAAATCGTATCATTGTAGAGGAGAGAATAGATGGAATTGAGGCCTCATACATTGCTCTCTCTGATGGAAAGATTGCAATTCCAATGGCATCCAGTCAAGATCATAAGAGAATTTTTGATAATGACAAAGGTCCTAACACGGGTGGCATGGGTGCCTATTCTCCAACTCCTATTGTGGATGATACACTAGCAAAAAAAATCCAGGAAAAAATTATTGATAAAACAATTCAATCTATGAAAAATGAGGGAATTTCTTTCAAGGGATTTTTGTATGCTGGAATTATGATTAGAGATAATGAGCCCTTTGTTTTAGAATATAATGTAAGAATGGGTGATCCCGAATGTCAGCCAATTACAATGAGGATGGACTTTGATCTGTATGATTATTTAATTGCAAGCGTTGAAGGTAGATTGTCATCAATGCCTCCTGTTTACTGGAAACACCAATCTGCAGTATGTGTTGTTTTAGCATCTGAGGGATATCCAGAGTCATATGCCAAAAATGAAAAAATCTCCGGATTTGATTCTGTTCCAAGTGATGCGCACGTTTTTCATGCAGGAACAAAAAAACTAGATGGACAAGTTTTTTCAAATGGCGGACGTGTTTTAGGAGTAACAGCATTAGGTGACTCTTTAGAATCTGCAATTGCAAATACTTATGCTGCAGCTGATAAAATCTCATGGCCTCATAAATATTGCAGAAAAGATATTGGTCAAAAAGGTCTTTCTTATATCTGAGTCTTTAAAATTCTATCTTCTGTTACAATCCAATCAATAATTACATCGTGCTCTGCTTTTGGAATGTTTTTTACAATCTGTTTTTCCAAAGTCAAAGATATTGTTATGGTCTTGTAGTCTGCTAGAAATTTATCATAAAACCCATGACCATACCCTAATCTCAATCCAATTGGTGATATCCCCACGGTGGGAACCAAAATCACATCTAGATAATTATCTACTTGACAATTCTCCTTTGGTTCCATGATGTCAAAATTACCTTTTTCTAGGCTTGAAAAATCAACAATTTTTCTAAATTCCATCTTCTCTCCTAGGACTTTGGGTAAAAATACCTCTTTTCCAATACTTAGTAATTCTTGAATGATATCCTGTGTTAAAACTTCGCTTCCAATTGGATAATATGCTCCAATCTTTTGAGCATCTCTGAATACCTTCATTTTCTTTAATCTTTTTTGCATTTTCTCACTTGCAATCTTCATAAAATCAAAAGATGTGTTATCTCTTTTTTCTAAAAGAAGATTTCTCAGTGATTTTTTTCCAGGATTATCTTCCAATTTGACTACTCAAAGATGCTGCAGTAATTGTATTTTTTAGTAACATTGCAACTGTCATGGGGCCAACTCCTCCTGGAACTGGTGTTGCAAAAGAGGCTTTTTGGATAATCTTATCAAAGTCTGAATCTCCTACTAACTTTTCTTGGAACCTCGATATTGCAACATCGATTACAATTGAATCTTCTTTAATCATTTCAGGTGTTAATGTGAATTTGTTTCTATCCCCTACACCTGTAATGACAATATCTGCAGCTTGACAAAACTCTGTTAGATTCTTTGTTCTAGAATGGCATGTGACCACAGTTGCATTTTTTTCTAATAACAGATGATAGAGTGGTTTTCCAACCAAATTGCTTCTATTGATCAAAACTACATTTTTTCCATCTAAATTAATTCCGTGATACTCAAAAATTTCCATTATCCCTGATGGTGTACATGCAACCAATACTGCTTTTTTCATTGCAAGTAATCCTACATTATGTGGGGTTAAACCATCCACATCTTTTAGTGGTGATATTCTTGATGTGGTAGTAAATTCATCCAATTGTTTGGGTAGTGGAAGTTGGACCAGAATTCCATGAACAGAACTATCTGAATTTAGATTGTCAATAATGCTACTTAGTTCTGATTGAGTAATATTTGCATCAAGTTTATGATCTTTTGTTGCTATTCCTACTTCTTGACATGCATTGTGCTTATTTTTAACATATGTTGCAGATGCCGGATTTTCTCCAATGAGGATGGTAGCCAAACAAGGATTAACTCCCTGAGTATTTAGCTCTTCTACGGCTTTTCTGACTCTTTCTTTTACTGACTGTGCAATGACTTTTCCGTCAATCTTGATGCCTGTCACAATTTGTTTTTGATCTGTAGATATTTAATCCTTGGAATGTTTATTCCTGAAAATCTAAGAAAAGAAATTATATGGTTCTGGATGAAGTACCTATATGTTCGTCGTAGTCTCTGATGTCAAAATAAAACCCGATTCTTTGGATGAATTTAAGCAGTGGTTTTCAGAGGCAAACAAAGTAGTTTCAAAATTTGACGGATTTATTTCAAGAAGATTATTGGAAACAAAAGATGGGCAACACAGGGTTCTTGTAGAGTTTGAAAACCTTGAAAAATTTGGTCAGATGCACCAAAGTCCAGACCATGAAGAACTTCACAAAAAAGCATCCTCCTTTATGGAACAACCTCCATCTCCAAAATTCTATAACGTAGTTGCTCAGTGATGCAACTAGAATTTGATATTAATGACTCAATTAATAAAATAAAAAAAAGTAATACCTATTTTCATACTTTTATCAACAAACTCAGTTTGGCCGCTGGCATTTTGATCCTAAAGCCTGGAGAAGAAGATACTCAAGAGCCTCATGAGAACGACGAGATATATTATATAATTTCTGGTGATGGTTTTTTGAAAATCAAGGACAAAGATTACAAAATTGAAAAAGACAAAGCATTCTTTGTGGCAAAGAATATTGAACATTATTTTTATGGAAACAAAAAAGAGCTCAAAGTTTTGTATTTTTTTGGTGGATCTGATTCTTAACTGATTACTGTTCTTCTGCCCGAAACTTTGATCTTTTTTCTGGCAAACAGGTCAACTGCTTTGGAATAAATCCTGTGTTCTTCTTTAAGAATTCTTTTTGATAATGACTCTTCTGTGTCATTCTCTTTGATTTTAACAACTGACTGAATTATGATTGGACCCGTATCCATTCCTGTATCCACAAAATGTACTGTACATCCTGAATATTTTGAACCATAATCCAATGCTTGTTTTTGTGAATCTAATCCTGGAAATGCTGGAAGTAATGCAGGATGAATATTGAGAATTCTGTTTTTGTATTTTTTTACAAATTCTGGACTGATAATTCTCATAAATCCCGCAAGACATACAAGGCCATTTCTTGGGGTAACCCCGTATTTTGTTAGAGTTGCAATTACCTTTTTGTCATATTGCCATCTAGTTCCTTTGAACCCCTTACTTTCAATAATCTCAATATTGATTCCTAACTTTTCAGCTATTTTCAGCCCCACTGCATCAGGCTTATTTGAAATAACAACTGCTGGTTTGATGGGGATTTTCTCTCTTTTAATTGATTTAAGGATAGATTCCATGTTGCTCCCACGACCTGAGATTAAAATTCCTAGATTTAGCAACTAGTCATTAATAGATTAAGCCTACAATTAAAGCATGTGAGACATGCATTAATACAATTCATTTGTAATAGAACCATGCAAAGATCTCTACCCCTCTTTGAGAATAGTATCCGCAACAAGGCAACCTTGAATGCCTACAGGTATGGCCTGGACAGAAGGCAGTAAAACTAGAATAGAAAGTTTAAAATGAAAATATATTCATATTATATTCAAAGGCGACCTTCCGACAGACTGATACGTTCCAACAGGGTTTGCAATTCTGTAGAGCGTAGTTGAACGCCTGTCGGAGGCCATAATTATGTAAATAGTTAGTCTATTTATCTCGTCTTGTAAACATGAATTTTTATATTTCAAAGTTTGGCTAACGTAGCAAAATAGAATAAGAAAAGTTATCTATCATACAAAATTTAAAATTTTAAATGCGTGAAATAATGCCAGAGGTGTTAATTGAAAATTTAACTTTTCCACCTGAAGAAATTCACATGATCGCCCTTGAGGAGGTAAACAACTTGATTACCATTTCACTCTTTGATTCTACCTTACGGAAAAATAAACAATATGATAAGTGGATTAACCTTTGTGGAACATACGATAAACAGATAGTCGAACAAGTAAGCATAGGAAAAAACCATTACGAAAACAAAAAATTTCTTTTTACTTGTGATTTAACTCCTGGAATACCAGACAAAACAGCATCTCACATCAGAATCAAGCTAAAACTAATACCAGAAGAATAGTTCTATATCCAAACTTTGGCAAACCTCAACTAGTTGAATCAAAAATCTACTAATACCTAATTTACTTTCTACACTTGTCACAAAGAGGAATCTCAGATATTCCGATCTCATTTCTTGTTATCTCAGTAAGAATAACTTCTATTCCTGAAGAGTGGCATTTGTGGCATAATCCTCTCATAGGAAATCTAGTTTCATTAATGTAAATTTGAAAATACGTGGTCGAATTTTGATTCGATCTTGGTTTATGTATTTTGATTAATAGGCACGAATCACACGTTTTACATTACTTAAGTCTACAATTAATGTGTGTGAATGATGGCTATTTCATTATTTTTCTATTTCTTCGTAATTTTCGGATCCACAGTGAGGACAGTTGTGTTTAATTGTCATTCCACCTATTCTTGAAAAGACATTAGAACAAGTGTTACAAACTCTAAGATCTGATAATTTCACCATAATTAAAAATACACTTTATTGATTAAATATTTTTCAAAAAACTCTAATTATGAAGTTCTAGCAATCAAAAGGAATCTATCGTCTTACGTAACCTATATTCTTGCAAATGGTGCACCTGACATTTTCCACAAACTCATCACTTGTAGGTGATGAAAGATCTATGAAACTTGGAATCTCTATTGTTGGTGCTGCTTTACAGTATTTGCAGTAGAGTTTTTCTTTTCTGAATGCATGGGTTTGATTCATAAGCTTAATTGGTTCTGAGATTAATAAGATCTAATTTTACTATGTGTAGAAAATAATAAATAAATCCCACAAAAATTGAACTTTTGTTTAATAAAATATATTGTTTTCTGCGTATATGAATAAATATCAAATAACTTTAAACCATAGTTTTTTATCCTATTCTCTCCTTTTTCATTTTCTCTTTACTTTTATTCTGAAATTGTATTATTCGTAAAATCAAATCAATGTTACTCCTAAAATTGTAGCAGAAACTACTTGCAAATCATAATTCATGAATCACATAAATTTGAAAAGATAAATCAAAATCAAGATCTTTTTAAAAATAGTTCAAAGTAACCTTGTGGGGTTTCTATCTAATTTCAAAAAAAGAATTACATGCTGCAAAAAAAGAAAAAACTGCTCAGATTAATGGCAGACACCTTAAAGAATTGCTAAAAAAATTCAAAGAAAGGTATAGAATAGAAAAAGAAATAGGAGTCAGACACCAAATTGATGAAACTACACAAATGTTTATCCAAAAAATTCTAAACGTATGAATTGCTTAAGGAAAAGAAATAGATGAAGAAAAATTCTGGACAGAAGTTGATTATAATGGACAGTTTACCTATTCGATTGGATATGAGACTAACTCCTAGAAATAAACTGATATAATCCCTTTCAATTTCATATGTTTGCTCCAAATACCTCATTATCACACACAACATCTGAAAAACCAAGTTTTATCTAAATGCAAAGGAAAGTATGGATGATTGGAATTAAGTGATTATCTGCTTTTGTTAGTATTGTTGAAATCTCCTATTCTAATTTTTGTATATTACAAAATGGTTTACAAATCCAACAAAAAGAATCTACGTTTACGCAGAACTTTAGAGGAGAAATAGTAGAATATCCTTAACAGATGTTATGTTGATTAAATTTATTTCATAATGATCTTTCCCTTATAATCTAACAAATTTTAAGTCCAAAATAATCTCAAAAAGTGTACCACTACAAAGATAAAAGTTAGTTCCAGAAATAAAACAGATGTTGCAGGAAGGCTGGATAAATTTGAATGGGCTAAAAATAAGATATCTTGAATCTGGGAAAAGAAATGATAGGCATATTTTATTTATTCATGGCCTTGGATCTTCAGCGGATCGATGGGCTAATCTTCCTGATGCATTATCTGCAAACTTTCATACCATATCACTGGACCTGCCAGGTTTTGGTAAAAGTGATAAACCTGTAAAAATGGATTATACAATTGAAAATTTTAGGAACACTGTGGCAGATTTCATAAACGAGCTTGCAATCAATGATGGTAAAACAAGTATTGTGGGTCATTCGTTAGGGGGTTACATTGCAGCAGAAGTAACTATGAAAAACAAAAATCAAATAGAAAAACTCGTACTAGTAGACTCTTCGGGGATGTTGAAAAAACCCACACCATTGTTAGAGGAATACCTACAGGTGGCGATTAATCCTACGCCTGATAAAGTAAGAAAAGTGTTCGAACAGATGGTAGCAGATCCTACAAGAGTTCCCTCAAAACTGGTTGAAAGTTTTATCGCAAGAATAAACTTACCACACGCCAAATACGCATTTGAATCCACTCTTGAAAACAGTGCCAACACACAGATAGGACTAGAAAGACTCAAACTAATTGACGATATTCCCACTCTTATAATTTGGGGAATTGAAGACCGGGTAATCCCTCCTGAGCATTCAGAAATATTCAAAGAATTTATCCAGAAATCCCATGTAGAGATAATTCAAGATGCCGGACATGCACCCTTTGCTGAAAAACCTGAACAAGTATGTAGAATGCTCCTTGATTTCTTAACATGAATGTCTCTCTTAATGAAGTAAAATATCTCTTAATTTCAACAAAATCATGGTGTTGTTGTAATCTTGTTCATTAACTGTTTAGCCTATCATGTGGATTCTCATAAAAAAGAATCATTAACATTACACCATATATTCTTGTCAAAAAATAGTTTGATCTATAGTCCACATAGATGAAACCTGCAATTTATATCAAATCTAATACCATTCGTTTTCATTGCTTAAACAAATCAGGATGACAAAAAATGGAATCCTGTGTGAGGTTAATGAAAAACGAGTTTACTTGGATCCAAAAAATACTGATGCCGCCAGGATCAACTTTGTCTCTCATGCTCATTCTGACCATCTTCCTTCAAAAAATGGTGGGACCATTTTATCATCCATTGAGACAAATGAAATAGCGAATCTTCGTGGATTTAAGATGGAAAATCATGTTGATTCTCTTGATGATTTTACACTAATAGACAGTGGTCATATTCTCGGAGCAAAAGGATTACTTTTTGATGATATTTTCTATACTGGTGATATCTGCACTAGAAATCGTGGATTTCTTCAAGGTGCAAAAATCCCAAAATGTAAAACCTTGATTACTGAATGTACGTTTGGCCTACCTGAATTTACTTTTCCCAAAAACGACGAAATTCAAAAACAGGTAAATGAATTGATTTCTGAACTTTATGGAAAAGGTATCCCTGTAATTTTAATGGGATATCAATTGGGTAAAGCACAAACAATTACTCAACTCTTTGGCCATTGGGGCCCTCTTTATCTCCATGATTCTGTAAAAGAGATGAACTCACTTCATCAAAAATTTGGAATTCCTCTCAAAGATGGAATTGGTCACTCTGAAGCAGAAAGAGATGGTCTATTAGAAAAAAAACCTTGGGTTATGGTCGCACCGATGCTATCTGGGAAAAATAAATTCATTCAGGATATAAAGTCAAAATATGGTGCTGTAACAATAGGTTTTAGTGGATGGGCACAATCCACAAGATTCTCTTTTGGAAGGCGAACGGACTATTCAATTCCTATGAGTGATCATTGTGATTTTAACGACCTTGTGGATATGGTAATACAATCTGGAGCAGAACAAGTTTACACGATACATGGTTTTGTTGATGAGTTTGCAGAACACTTGCGAAAAATAGGCATCAGTGCTCAGCCTCTACTAGAAAGCTCCTTAGATGACTTTACTTAGTAAATTTATCGCACTCACAGTCTGCAACTAGACATGTTTCAGAATTTCTAATATGATCATGGGAGAAATGTTTGCATTTTTCATTTTTACATATTCTCCTTTGGGCTTCCTTTTGTACTACTGATTGAGCAATTACATTTGCCTTGTCTTTTGAATACCCTTTTTTGTCAATATAGTAATGAACAATTCTGTTGTATAGTAAATCTGGGTTGAATTGTTTTTCTAGCAATGGGATCTATGGTTATAACACAACCATTCCATAAAAACCGCATGGATATTCAGCAAGAAAGATTGCAGAACTGATGAACATCAATTGTAACACCATAGATGGTGACATTAAACATTGATATTCCAAGGTAACAAAATCAAATGACATTCAACCAGAGTCTACAATATTTACAATTCTTGAAAGACTGGAGACATCCAAAGAACTAGGATCAGAGAGTATCTTGATCAAATATCTCACATTACTGAAAAAATAACATTGAAAGGATGTAACCCAATCCATCAAATGAACTGAGTTGCATCTTTACATGAAGTAATCTTTCAAGTATAACTTTCTGTAATATATTTTCCTAATCATTTATACGAAAATTGTAGAGGATAAAATTAATGATGCACTGCAAGACGTTGCATACATCTTAGTTATATTCCCAATTATGGAAATTACGACTACATGAAGACATTTGAAACAGACTATGGTAAATTACTCCATGCCCACCTCTTATCTACAAGTATGGAACCATGGTATAATAGCAGATAAGAGTCTAGATTTGGATAAGCATGCCATCCTACACTCCTTTATTCCAGTTCCACTAGAGTTTGATCTTCATCCTTTTTAGTAACTTTGCCAAATGTTGAATCCTTATCTGTCATGTACTGCTTAGATATTCTTTTCCCATATCAACATCGGTCCTTTGTAGTTCTAGTTAGATCTCTTCTTTGGGGCAAATTACGTATAGTTCTCAAAATAGATGACATTTTCGGCCAACTAATCCTTTTTTGGATTGTAGAATATTGTATAATCCTAAAAATAAAAATTACGAAAGATTTCTAAATCATGAGATATCTGAAAAAGTATGGGTTTTTTAAAAAAAATCAAAGATACTGCTGAAAGTGGTGTTGAAAAAGGTGTCGACCTTGGCAAAAAAGGTGTTGAGAAAGGTGCAGAAGTTGGAACGAAAGCTTATGAGGGTACAAAAGATGCAGCCAAGAAAGGTCATGACAAGGCAAAGGACGATTAATCTCTTCTCTTTTTTTCCTAATCTCTTTTAGTTTTTTTTAAAAGAACCCCTCTCTAATCACAACGATGCCATTTTATTGGAATTCCAAGATTTCTTACAATACTGGATTTTTACAATAGTCCTTATTGTCCTCTAAAAATTATCAGTGTAAAATTTAGTAGTGATACTTAAAGATCATGAAAACAAAAATGATAACATGTACGAATATTCTCAGTCTTGGAGAAGAAGATTACGGTTGCAATTTCTAGTTGATATTGCAAGAATCGAATTAAAATCCGGAAAAAAATTTGATGAATTTTCTCAAAAATTGGATAAAGAAATGCAAATTAGATGGAGACTGGTACCAAGCACTAGAAAGCAATATCTTAATACCGTGAGAAAGGTAATATCAAACCAATTTGTTTTGATACATTAGATTTCTTTTTTTCAAAAATAAAAAACAATTCTCCCTTAAACTAATACAATATAAGAGAAATAATTATTCTGAAATCATCAAATTCATTCGATTAGATATTTTTGTATAACTTTATATGATTTTTTGAAAATCACGATAGATTCTTAATTTCACACAACATTTCAAAAATCATGAAAAAAGCTGTTGGTATTGGTGTGTCTATATTGATTGTGATCATTGTAATAGTTGGAGGATTAATTGCATATTCATACACTCAACTCAGTGTTAGTCTGAATGAAGTAAATCTTCATAGCATTGATTTAGAGTCTTTATCTTGGTCCAATCTTTTAAAATTAGGACTAAATGCATTTTCAGGAAATTGGCTTGATGCAACATTTGATCTGATTCATGGAATTAATTTTAATTTGATCTTTGGGTTAAGTAATAACGGTTTACTTCCAGTATATATTCCTGATTTATCTTATGATCTTTTGATAAACAATATTCCGATAGGAAGTGGGAATAGTAAAATTGATGCTACGATCTATCCTGGACAAACAAAAGAAATTATTTCATTTCAGAATATCCAAAAAAATAGTTTATTGCCTGCAGTTTATTCAATAGTCAATACACAGGGGATAATAGATCTCAAAGTAAAAGGCATTGCTTATTTCAATTTGTTAGGATTAAGCATCCCTATATCATTTGAATCATCAAAACAAATTTCAATTTATGATGAAATTAGAAATAGAATAAACACAGAAATTCAGCTTAACTAAAGAAAAAAGTTTGGTAACTCCTATCTAAACACTTCATTTCCTTTTCCATTTGATTGGAATTGTAAATTTAAGATTGATTTATTTCGCTGTCAATTGTTCCACCTTGACCATATACTACAGGGAGGGTATGACTGCTGATTACCTTGATCTTTCTTATTTGAGATACTGTCATTTCTATACTATCTGGATTCTCAGCTGAAATCTTTACAAAGACATCATATTTTCCCAAGACTCCATTAACCTCAATTACTCCTGCAAGTGAACTAATCTCTGAGATCACCTCAGTTTCTGAACCTGGACTACAGTTTAAGAGCATGTATGCTAACATAACTTTTTTTCAAGGGTATTGGTAATATTAACTCAATACTCTCATGATGCTACAATTCTTCCACAATCAAAACAGAACTATATATGATGTAAACAAATTTTTAAAAAATTAATTGAAATGTTTGATAAGATTTACATGATTCTGTTAGTTCCGTACTTGCTAATTCTTTTTTAGTCATGGTTACGTAACTATATCATGTATGAGGGAAAATGTCCATTCTTTAAGTTGTTAGATGGTGTTTTTTGCAAATACATTTCAGACAATTATTCTGGTAGTGACAAAAAAGAATAGAACCTACTAAAAACAATGGAAAAATATGCAGACAAGAAAACCAAGAATAATTATGAACAAATGTATTATTCTATTAAGTCACGTATTCAAATAGAGCCCCTTGACTGACTGGACCAAAGATGACAATGAAGACAAGTTTTTTGACTGGATGGATAAAGACAAACAAAACTATAGAAAATCCCCGAGAATACTGAAAAAACAAGGAAAAGGCAAAAAAATTATTGTCTCAGGACTTATTGGCATTGCAGTAGTCATTCTAGTATTCTCTATTGTTTCAGGCGACAACAAATTTAGTTCT
The DNA here is from genome assembly GCA_029861345.1 of Candidatus Nitrosopumilus sp. Classification (GTDB taxonomy): domain Archaea; phylum Thermoproteota; class Nitrososphaeria; order Nitrososphaerales; family Nitrosopumilaceae; genus Nitrosopumilus. The sequence goes on along the minus strand of JAOTZM010000004.1, from coordinate 17,248 downwards.
GAAAATTACTTTTACATTCCAGACTATAGGCTAAACAAGTCTCCTGTTTTTTGTGCTCAGGAATTTTCTGATATTGCTTTTCCAGATGCAAACAAAACCATGATGTCTAAAACATCCGCATCTGTACAAGAATGGCAGGACAAAATAGAACAATACACAAAGACTAGTGGGATGTGGAATTTTGAATACAGGATAATACCTGAAAGATCAAGTTTTGCAGATTTTGGCTGTGATACAACAATCACATTTGAGCAATTTCCTCCTGTTGGAAAAATGCTTGCAAGAGGAGAGACTGCACTATCTCAGTATGGATTTTCTGATGTGGTTATATTCTATCTCGATCCCACAACACGAGATAAGATAGACTCTAATGTTGACATGGTAATAAGACATGAAATTGGACATGTCTTGGGCTTGGCACATCCAATTTTTGATGGAATGTATGATAATCATCCATATTTTAGAGATGGTGACGTGCTACTATCTCGCTCCATCATGGTAACTCCTGAGGTGTATCCATTTTTACCTTCAGGTATATCTTACACGATATCTGATTATGATGTTCGAGCAGTGGTGAATCTCTATGGTGGCGGAATAACTAATACTCCTCTTTTCTTTGGTTACCTAAACTATGTTATAATTGCCATAATGCTTTTTGGAGTTGCATTTTTTGTCAACAAGAAACTAAAGCAATAATAATGATATTTCCAAACGAGGAAAAAATTAGGTCTTTTCTGGCATTTTTTTAATCTATCTTAAAATCACACCGATATCCATTAGATTTGTATGAGTAAAATCAGTTACAATGTTTCCTTTTAGCTTTTGAAAGAACCTACCTGAATCACTATTTTTGAGAAATTCCTTCATCACAGATGGATCAATTTTTATGTTCTCTGTAATTGCCCCTGCAAAAACAGAATTCCCATCTATCCCATCTGTTCCCATTGATGCAATCACCATTTTTTTTGATTTTTGAGTATTTTTTAAAATTCTTAAAACCAGTTCTTGATTTCTTCCTCCTATTCCTTTTCCAAGAACTCTTACTGTTGGTTCGCCACCAAAAACAAGACATGTTTTTTGCTTATCTGAAATATTCTCAAGAATTTTTGTTACCGCATCTTTAATTTCTCCAAAAATTTGTATTGCTGTAACTCTGTAACTCATTTGCCTTGCAGTCTTTTGCATCGCTTTCAAACAATCATTATTATTTGCAATAACATAGTTTTCGATTTTTGATTTTTTTTGAGTTTCTAAATCTTCTGTTTGTAACCCCTTTTCTAAAACTTTTAAAACCTCCAGAGGCATCTTTCTTGTTAATTTGTATTTTTTTATAATGTCTAGCGCATCTGCAAATGTTGTATTATCCATGTATGTAGTACCAGATGCAATAGATGAAAGATCATCTCCTTCAACATCTGAGATTATCAAACCTATCCCATGACATTTCATGTTCTCAACCAACTTCCCTCCTTTGATTTTTGATAGATGTTTTCTAATACAATTGAATTCTTGAATTGTTGCACCTGATTTTAGTAGTAAATTTGTAACGTGGATTTTATCATCAAGAGTAATTTCATTTGGCATTGCAAGAAGTGATGAGCCTCCTCCCGAAACAAGAAAAATTACTAATTCTCCACTTCGTCTGTTTTGAACAAATTTCATTACTTCTTTTGCTGCCTTTACGCTTGTCTGATCTGGTTTAGGATGCCTAGAATTAAAAATCTGAAATTTTTTACCCTTGATTCTTGACTTGGATCCCTTAGGAATGACCACTATTCCACTCTTTATGGGTACTATGGCATTAAGCGCTCTAGTCATTGAATCTCCAGCTTTTCCAAAGGCAATAGAATAGATATTTGAATATTCCTTAAGATTGATTACTTTGTTCCCAATTTTGATTTGATTATGTGTTACATAATTTAGAATGATGTTTTCTGGGTTTGCAGCTTGGAGACCTGCCTCCAATATTTCTAGACAATCCTTTTTACTACCTGAAGTTGCCAATTCATTGAAATTTTGGATAATCATACTACTTGGTCAATAATACAAAATATAATAATATTAGATTAGAAGGTATTATGTTGTAAATGTTGGAGCAAGTGCTAATGCGTTTGACAATGTGTTAAGATCCACTTCCTATTCTTCCCTTTGTTGCAGCAAATATCTTTGAACCACTTACAATGAATTATTGACTTGATTGCTGATTTATGTGACCTGAAAGATTGATACCTATAAAATCAATATGGTTTAGTTTTTCCTATTTTATTTTATTGCTTTGGAAATTGTTTCGTTTAGTACTTTTGAAAAGCTTACAGAAGAGTTTGTTTCTTTAATTAATTTGGCCTGCAACAAGTGAAGTTTTTTTAAGTTATCCACATCTAACATGATGGTAATTCTTTTTGACATGTTTTTTGCCTTCTTGGTTTTCTAATAAACTATTTGAAAATTATTAATAAAACATATTAATGAAAAAAAGGTGGATTCTTTACGGAATACCAAGATTCAGACATTCAATCAATATTGAGAGATGAAGGATACGAACCTTGTCTAAATAATGCTGCCGTCCTCTTTGCAGAATCAAGTGACTCAGTTTTTTCAAAATTTGGTGATAAAATCAAAGGAGATATTATATCTTATCTTCGTTCCATTACAAGACTTCCTTGTAAATACCGATTTCCATATTATACATTAACAAAAAATACATTTTCAGATCTGTTTAATGAAGAGGCTTCTAAGATAATTATAGAATCAATAAGAAAAGAGATGCTTAATCGGATTGATTTTGATACTAATGCTGGTATTGAAGAAATACTGGATGAAATTCAAAAAAGAGAACTTGGCAAATATTTGAAAAACTTTTCAGGACATGAACATGTTCTATTTCTATGGAACAATAAAAATTTCAGAGATAAAATAATGAACGATTTTTTTATTCATCCTGACGTTCCTCAGGGGTTGATATCCTCTGAGAAGATACAATTACCTGCGGTAGAAAATGTTTTGTATTCTGATCTCTTCTCAAATAAAGAAACTGCCACCGCACAGGAATTTCAAATAATTGCTCAAATTCATCAAAAAAACAAACTGGAAATACCTACGCGATTAGCAGGAATTGATTGTACTGAATGGTTCAAAAATGGCTTATCTGCAGAATTCTTGGTACTTGAAAAACAAATTGATCAATACTTTGAAAAGAAAAACATTTCCTGTATTTGTGGTTACAATAAAAATAAAATTCCAGACCGTAAAACATTAAGAAAATTATTGAAATGTCATAATTATGTGATGCTAGATTCCCCTCACAATATCTTTAAGAAAGGGTTATAGTTTGACTCAAAATAACAACACCCTCTCTATTCATGAATGCTCACCATTTGAATTTCTAGATAACATGAAGGAGAATAAACATATCATAATGTTTGATGATAATACAGAATATTCAAAAAGTATTCAATTTAGTTTCTTAAAAAAAGGATTAGAAAAAGGAGAACCCGGAATTTACGTGATGCCCTATGAGAAAGATGTAATTGAAAAAGAAATGAAAAACTATGGTATTGATGTAGATAAATACAAAAAAGATAATCTTCTCAATGTTTATCAGAGCCCCTACGCTGTTCATTATCCTCAAGAAGATCCTTTTGATACACTCCTAAGAAAAATATTCCCTGTCGATACTACTGTGCCTCATAGAATAGTTGGAATGATTGATTTTGATATGAGTACAAAAAAAGGAATGGAAACTTTTTTACAATCGGAAAAAAAATCTGATTCAATTTTTCATAGTTTTAATGGCTCTTGGATGTGTACATACAATACTTCAGAGATTCCCCCAGAAAATCGCCTTAATTGGATTAAAGAATTAATAAAAACTCATGACACCGTGATTTTTACATCTTCTAAAGGCGATGGAATTTGTTTTGATTTAAAATAAAAATAAAAAAATCATCTCTAGGCCTGATTGAATTTTGTTGGTATTCTGATTGAATGATAATTCAAAATTAGTTAAAAGCCCTCTAGTGAGCCCTGAAATTGCTAGAATGATGACTGCTATAATTACAAGGCTATCCATAAGATATATCCGTTAACCATGAAATTTGAACTCATGATTTCCGGAGAAACTGGTTTTTTAGAACCACAGATTCGACCAAGACTATGGGATGCTAACGAGTTTAATTATACAACTTGCATTTAACACAACAATCTTCAAAAAGATCTCTTGAAAGAATACCAATTTTTGTTTTTTTACGAAAAGATCTGGACAACCAAAATTGCAGGGTTTTGATCAATTTTACTGGAAACTCCACGATTTAATCGATGTTTTGAAGATGAAGATATAATAATAATCAATAATGCCTTTGATTTATGTACACAGTACGCATTCCAAAAGTTATCAACTTTGGAGAAGACGCACTTGGTCAAACAGAGTATCCTAAAAATGCCCTAGTTGTTACAACCGTTCCGCCAAAACTTTCTGACAAATGGTTAGCAAAAATGGGAATTACGGATTACATGCTGTATGATAAAGTAAAACCTGAACCATCAATTGAAGATGTCAATGCTGTAATTTCAGAATACAAAGACAAAGACCCATCTGTTCTAATTGGATTGGGTGGTGGAAGTTCAATGGATGTAGTAAAATATGCTGCACCGGAGATGAAAAAAGAAAAGATCTTAATTCCAACAACCTTTGGAACTGGAGCTGAAATGACAACCTATTGTGTTCTGAAATTTGATGGAAAAAAGAAATTGTTACACGAAGACAGATTCTTAGCTGACATGGCTGTAGTCGATTCATATTTTATGGATGGTACTCCAGATCAAGTTCTCAACAATTCTGTATGTGATGCATGTGCTCAAGCTACTGAAGGCTATGATAGCAAACTCGGTAATGACTTGACTAGGACTCTATGTAAACAAGCATTTGAGATTCTCTATGATGCAATTATGAATGACAAACCAGAGAACTATCCATATGGTTCAATGCTATCTGGAATGGGATTTGGTAATTGCTCCACAACACTTGGACATGCTTTGTCCTATGTATTCTCAAATGAGGGTGTACCACATGGTTATTCCCTGTCCTCTTGTACTACCGTTGCACACAAGCATAACAAATCAATCTTCTATGACAGATTCAAGGAAGCTATGAACAAACTTGGCTTTGACAAATTAGAACTCAAAGCTGATGTTTCAAAGGCTGCAGATGTCGTTATGACTGATAAAGGACATTTGGATCCAAACCCAATTCCAATATCAAAAGATGATGTTGTAAAATGCCTTGAAGATATCAAAGCAGGTAATCTATAATAAATTCAAATTTTTTTTACTTTTTTTCTATTTTCTTAATAAACTGCGAAATGGGCAATTTATCAAACTTTTTAAACTAATAATCCGAGGTAAATGTACTTGACTGATAAAAAAATAAAATTTGGTATTCAAAATGGGCTTAATGTTGCAAGAGCCGGATATTCTGAAGATCAAATTTTGACTGCTTGTATTCTTGCTGATAAAACCGGTTATGATTCTATATTCTATATGGATCATACCAATGTTCCACAATGGAAAAATGCAATTGTATTGGATCCTTGGGTCATGTTGTCTGCAATTGCCGCAGTTACAAGCAATGTGGAATTAGGTACCTGTGTAACTGATGCAATTAGAAGGCATCCCTCCAACATTGCACTATCTGCAATTACTCTTGATAGAGTTTCAAAAGGTAGGGCTATTTTAGGTATTGGTGCAGGTGAAGCTCAAAACTTGAAAGAATTTTGCATACCATTTGAAAAACCAGTTTCTAAATGGGCAGAACAAATTGAAACTATTCATACATTATACCAATCCACTCCTGATAACACCGTAGATTATGATGGAAAATATTACAAGTTAGAGGGTGCATGTTTACAAGCACCCCCAATTAGAAAACCACGCCCACCAACTTACATGGCATCAGGTGGTAAGAGAACTTTGGAATTAACAGGTAAACTTGGTGATGGATGGTTGCCAATTGGTTACACTCCTGAGTTATTTGAAGATCACAAAAAACAAATTCAAGTATCCATGGACAAACACAACAGAACACAAGAAGAAAAAGATAATTTCCAGATGGCCCTGGATATTGATGTATACTTTTCTGAAGATGCAGAAGAATCATGGGCAAAAATGAAAGAAGCAGTAAAAGTAAGTTTGTTCAAACCTGAAGTCTTACGAGTTCATGGATTAAAAGAAATTGAAGGATTTGATTTTGTTAAATACTTTACAGAATATTCAATGTCTGATCAAAGTTGGATTATAAAGATGAGAGAAGCTGCAACAAAAATTCCAGATGCTGTTGCTCGTTCATCTACTGCAGTTGGTACTCCTGAAGATATCATCCCAACATTTGAGCGATTTATGGATGCTGGTGTCAATCACTTTGTAATTAGATTCTGGGGAAAGAATTACTTTGGTTCTATTGACAAATTTGCTAGTCATGTAATGCCAGCACTCAGAGAAAGAGCTAAACAATAAAACCTCTAGTTTTTTAATATATAGAAAATCATTTACTTTGCTAGTTACTCCAAAATATGATGAATGGTAATTTTCCCGAAGAAGTAAAAAAATGTCTTGAAATCTTGGAAGAAAATGTCAAAATCTTAGCTAATCTAGAACGATATCTGGAAGATGAGAAAGAAGATGAACTGACTCCTAATATGGAACTTCATCAACTATACGATATGACTGAAGATGTAACTGAATCGGCAAAACTCAAACATGCTGAATCTAATCTTATGAGAAGGCAAGCCGAAGATTCTTTTTAATTTATGATTTGTGTGGTCGTTTGCGTTTTGTAAATGACTTTGCTCTGCGCTTATTTTGTTGTTTCTCCAATCTTTTTCTTGTACGCTCTGTGGATTTTGTAGCTCCTTGAATGACTTTAGTTCTACTTCCATCTCTTAGCATGATCTCTTTTCCTTTGTATCTAAATTCTACATCTCTGCATTTGACATAATATTTTTTGAGGCAAAAAAATATTCTATTATTTGTCCCATGCATGTCTTTGATTTCTTTTGATTTTTTTAGTTCATTGAGAATATTCCGAAGTAATCCTTTGTCAATATCTGTAATTCTATGCAATTCTCTAAACCAAATGAATTTTGATTCAGAACCCCATCCTTCTAGAATCTCTAATACTTGTTGTATTGTCTCTTCATGCTCTTGATCTCCCTCATCCATAGATTTGTTTAGGATTAATCCTCTAATTTAGCAATTTTCATTAATGAAAAGTTTGGATGAAAAAAATCAAGTTTTAGAAAATTTCTCTTTTTTGATTATATTTGTAATTACTCACCGTGAATATTAAGATAAAAAAAGAATGTACAGAACTAACATGCAGAATTTTAGAAATCAAAGTATTGGCAAAAGAACTAGATGAATAAGAATAGTGCTATTTTTTTGATTTTGCTTTTCTTTCCTTGAGTCTAGATTTTGTTACTTTAACTGATTGTTTTTGATTGTTTTCCATTTTTTTGCTATTGAATCAACTTGCTTGATGATTTTTGATTGTGTTTCCATGGATTTTGCCTTTAGAAGTTTCTTTTTTAATTTTTTTAGATGATCATACAAATCATCAAATTCCTTTTTTAACTCATCAATATATGGGTCATGCATCATTTTTTTATGGCATAATGCTCCATTTAGAATTTTGTTGTTTCAATTAAAGTTAAAATTTATAATTTATTTTTTAAAGACTTTGTTGCTAGAGAAATGTTTGTGTTCATTTAGTTTATTAGATAATTCCAATAAATCCTTTTGATTTGAAATTATTGGGAAGGTTGGAAATAAAATCCTATGAAAAAATTAAAGAATTTCTTTCCGAAGAGCATGTTGGAAGAATTGCAAGTATTGATGAGAATGGTTATCCGCAGATTATTCCTATGAATTTTGCATTTGTTAATGATTCAATTTATATGCATTCGTACACAAGAGGAGAAAAGCTTGACAATATTACAAGAAATGAGAAAGTAGGCTTTGAAGTAGATAGGGAACTAGAATTTTTGCCATCATATTTTTCACATCCAACTGATGCATCACAAGCAGATACTCTTTACATCAGCGTAGTCATCAAAGGAAAGGCAGTTTTAGTGGAACATGATGAAGAAAAAATCTTAGGACTTAATTGTCTGATGAAAAAATATCAGCCTGAGGGACATTACGAGCCTTTGCAAGAAAATAATTTAATCTTAGATGAAGTTGCTGTAATCAAGGTAATTCCAGAATCAACTAAAGGAAAATATAAGATTGGTCAACAAATGCAAGCCAATTCTAGATCAATTTTAGCTCAAAAAATCCTACAAAAAAATTCTCTCACTGCCAAACAAACTCTAAAAATTATGGGTTTTGAAGTGACTGATGATGGATTAAGAATGGTTGATGAACCTATATGGTAACCTTAATTTGATATCTTCCTTGTTTTAAGTTCAGTTTGTATGAGTAAATATTTTATTAAATTTCCAGAATATTGAGTATTTACAATAACGGCATCCTCAAAAACAAATTAAACTATGTAAAATTAACTAACTGAACAATTTTTGATTTGAATCCTTTTTTTAAGAAACTAAATTGAATACTTTTTGAATATTCTGTATTATCATCAAACATTATGATATGTTTATTCTCCTTCATGTTATCTAGAAATTCAAATGGTGAGCATTCATGAATAGAGAGGGTGTTGTTATTTTGAGTCAAACTATAACCCTTTCTTAAAGATGATATATCTTACCATATAGGTTAAACAGAATCTGTAGTTTATAATATAATCCTACCAAAATTGGAAATTGGTTTCATATTCTTGTATATGATTATGAAATAAGATGTGAATTTTTGGAATAGAATAGACAATAATTAAGTGAATTATTTGGATACTGCTATTTTGGAATTAGATTAATGCATCGCAATAGTGATCCTTCTTAATTTCATTTAGTTGTATTTTGTATTAAGTCATGATTGATTTTCTACCCACTAGGAGTTGTTTTATTCAACAAACGTTAGCTATAAGTTCAGTTTTCAAAGATTTTATCTATTGGAACAAACCTCTCAATTTGAACTAGTATCTGATTTTGCTCCTACTGGAGATCAACCTCAGGCAATTAATGCCCTAGTTGAAGGTGTAAAAAAAGGCACAGTCCAAACTCTGCTTGGAGTTACAGGAAGCGGCAAGACCTTTTCTATCGCAAATGTTATAGTCAGGACAGGCAAAAATACTCTGGTTATATCCCATAACAAGACCCTTGCGGCTCAACTTTATTCAGAACTAAAGCAGTTCTTCCCAAAAAATCATGTCGGATACTTTGTTTCCTACTATGACTATTATCAGCCTGAAAGCTATCTTCCTCAAACAGATACCTATATCGAAAAAGATACTCAGATAAATGAAAAGATTGAAAAACTAAGGCTAGAGGCAACTGCAATGCTTCTATCAGGGGAGCCTACAATCATTGTATCTACTGTTTCTTGTATTTACTCACTTGGAAATCCTCAAGATTGGGAAGATTTGGCAATTACAATTAACAAAGGTGATGAAATTAAACGAAATGAGATTATCCGAAAATTCATCGACGCTAGATATGAAAGAAATGACACTGAAGTTGCACCTGGAAACTTTAGAGTAAAGGGAGATACAATTAGCATCACTCCTGCATATTCTGAGGATCTAGTTAGGATTTCTTTGTTTGGTGATGAAGTAGAAAAAATTAGTCTGCTTGATAACGTATCTTTAAAGGAAAAACGAAAAATTTTACAAATCAAAATTTTTCCAGCAAAACACTATCTTATTGCCAAAGACGTTAGAAAAAAAGCAATCAATTCGATCAAAGAAGAATTAGAAAAACGTCTGCCTGAGCTAAATGAACTAGAAAAACAAAGACTTGAGATGCGAACAAAATACGATTTAGAGATGATTGAAGAATTAGGCTATTGTTCTGGAATTGAAAACTATTCTAGACATTTTGATGGACGAAAGGCTGGAGAAAAAGCATTTTGTTTGATGGATTTTTTTGGAGATGATTATCTTTTGGTAATCGATGAATCGCATGTGACATTGCCACAACTTCATGGGATGTACAAGGGTGATCATTCCAGAAAAAGAGAACTTGTAACATATGGCTTTAGACTGCCAAGTGCATATGATAACCGTCCATTACAATTTGAAGAGTTTGAGGAATATGTCAAAAATGCAATATTTGTTTCAGCTACCCCTTCAGAATATGAGAAAAAAACGTCCTCAAAAATTGCAGAACAACTAGTTAGGCCTACTGGATTACTTGATCCTAAAGTCGAGATCAGGCCTACCAAGGACCAAATGGATGACTTGATTAACGAAATCAACAAAAGAGTAGAACATGCTGAGCGTGTTTTAGTTACTACATTAACTAAAAGAATGGCAGAAGATTTGGCTGAATACCTATCAAAAAAACAAATTAGGGTTCGTTACATGCATTCAGAAATTGAAGGATTACAAAGAACTGAATTAATCAGACAATTACGTTTAGGTGAATTTGATGTCCTTGTTGGAATTAATCTTCTACGAGAGGGATTGGATATTCCTGAAGTTTCTTTGGTAGCAATTCTGGATGCAGACAAGGAAGGATTCTTGAGAAACTTTACCAGTCTGATTCAAACATGTGGTCGTGCTGCAAGAAATGAAAATGGAACTGTGATAATGTATGCTGATACAATTACAAAATCAATAAAAAATGCTATGGAAGAAACTACACGTCGTAGAGAAAAACAAATGCAATACAATCAAGAGAACAACATCATCCCTAGAACAATCGTAAAATCAGTTCCAGAACAAGAAACAACATTAGATGATTCAAAGTTAAAGTCATCTCATGATCTTGCAGCTGATATTATTGATTTAGATGCACAAATGAAAAAATATTCTGAGGATTTAGACTTTGAGCGAGCAATAGAATGCAGAGATAGAATAAAAAGACTAGAAAAGGAGATTGAATTAAAAGATGGCCGAAAATAAACTAAAGATTCGTGGGGCACGACATCACAACCTAAAGAACTTAGATGTTGATATTCCAAAAAACAAACTAGTAATTATTAGCGGTTTGTCAGGATCCGGTAAATCTACTCTGGCTTTTGATACCATCTATGCTGAAGGACAGAGAAGGTATGTTGAGTCTCTTTCTGCATATGCTCGTCAATTTCTAGAAATGATGGACAAACCTGATGTTGATTCCATTGAAGGTTTGTCACCTGCAATCTCTATTCAACAAAAAACTACTAGTAAAAACCCCCGTTCTACTGTAGGAACAACTACTGAAATTTATGATTATATGAGATTACTCTTTGCAAGAATTGGTATTCCATACTGTACAAACTGTGGAAGAAAAATATCTACTCAGTCAATTGAAACGATCTGTGATTCTGTTCTCAAAGATTTTAAAGGAAAAAAAATTCTAATTTTGTCTCCTATCATTCAGAGAAAAAAGGGGACATATGAAAAATTATTTGAGCAAATCAAAAAGGATGGCTATTCCAGAATCCGCCTAAATGGGGAAATTTTGAGCCTAGATGAAGAGATTCCATCATTGGACAGACAAAAATGGCATAATATTGAGATTGTAGTTGATAGGATTATAACTGAAAAATCTGAAAGATCTAGACTCTTTGAGGCAATTCAGGCTGCCATTAAGGCATCAAAGGGTGATGTACTAATTGCATTTGAAAAAAAGGAAAAAATTTTCTCACAAAACAACGCATGTCCTTATTGTGGATTAACCGTAGGTGATCTAGAGCCGAGAACTTTTTCATTCAACTCTCCATTTGGCATGTGTAAAACATGTAATGGTTTAGGTGTAAAAATGGAATTTGATCCTGATTTAGTAATTCCTGATAAAACAAAGTCAATTTTAGATGGTGCAATTGTTCCCTGGAGTGGGAGGTTTTCATCATTTAGACGACAAGCATTAAGAGCTGTTGGAAAGAAGTTTGGTTTTGATTTAATGACTCCAATTGAAAAAATAAAACCAAAACATCTTAAAATTATTCTATATGGTACTGATGATTTAATTGATTTTAGGTATCATTCAAAATCTGGAGATTCGTCTTGGCAATACACTGATGCCTTTGAAGGAGTTTTAGTAAATCTTCAACGTGTATTTATGGAAACTGATTCTGAATCAAAACGTGAATGGTTAAAACAGTTCATGCGAGATACTCCTTGTAATACATGTAATGGTAAAAAACTAAAACCTGAATCCCTTGCAGTCAAAATCAATGATAAAGGAATAATGGATGTATGTAATATGCCAATTGATCACTGCTATGACTTTTTCTCTGCTTTGAAATTAACTGAAAATGAGCAATACATTGCTAGAGATGTTCTAAAAGAAATTAAAGAACGACTGGAGTTTTTAATGAATGTTGGATTGAATTATCTTACATTGAACAGGTTGAGTTCTACATTATCTGGTGGTGAGTCTCAACGAATTAGATTAGCAACACAGATTGGTTCTAATCTTACTGGTGTTTTGTATGTCCTCGATGAGCCTACAATTGGTTTACATCAACGTGATAATGAAAGACTCATTAAAACGCTAACAAAGCTACGAAATCTGGGTAATACAGTAATTGTTGTAGAGCATGACAAAGAAGTTATACGAAATTCAGATTGGATAGTAGATTTAGGTCCTGGGGCAGGTGTGCATGGTGGAAATGTAGTTTTCGAAGGGACAGTTGATAAAATTCTTAATGGACACAAATCAGTTACAGGTGATTATCTAAAGAATAATTCTTTGATAACTCTACAAGGCAAAACTCGTAATCCTTCTGGTTCAATAATTGTCAAGAGCGCATCAGAAAACAATCTAAAAGATATTGATGTTGAAATCCCATTGGGTCTTTTTGTTTGTGTAACGGGAGTATCAGGATCTGGAAAATCTACCTTGATAAATGATATATTACTTAAATCATTAGAAAATCATTTTTACAAATCAAATGTTAGACCAGGAAGTCACAAAGAGATTGTTGGTTTGGAAAATATTGATAAAGTAATTGCAATTGATCAATCTCCTATTGGTAGGACTCCTCGTTCAAATCCTGCAACTTACATTGGAGCATTTACCCCAATTAGAGAACTTTACGCAAATACTGAATTGTCAAAAGAACGTGGGTATGCTCCAGGTCAATTCTCATTTAATGTAGCAGATGGTAGATGTTTTGCTTGTGATGGCGATGGCGTCAAACAAATTGAAATGCAGTTTTTATCAGATGTTTATGTAAAATGCGATGAATGTAAAGGTAAGAGATACAATTCTGAAACCCTAACTGTACTATACAAGGGCAAAAATATATCAGATATTTTAGATATGACAGTCTACGAAGCGTTGAATTTCTTTGAAAATGTTCCTGCAATAAAACGAAAATTACAAACAATTTATGATGTTGGGTTAGGTTATATCAAGTTGGGGCAATCCTCTACCACCCTTTCTGGTGGCGAAGCTCAAAGAGTAAAACTTGCCTCAGAACTATCAAAAAGAGGTACCGGAAAGACTCTCTATATCTTAGATGAGCCTACTACCGGATTGCATTTTGCAGATGTTCAAAAATTGCTAGATGTCCTTAACAGATTGGTTAACTTGGGAAATACTGTGGTAGTAATAGAGCATAACATGGATGTAATCAAAAATTCTGATTGGTTAATTGATCTTGGGCCTGAAGGGGGTGATGAAGGAGGTAGAGTTGTATCTACTGGAACACCTCAAGATGTTTCAAAAGCCCCTGGAAGTTACACTGGAAAGTATTTGAAAAAATTATTAAAAAAATGACATTTAATATTTCTAAAATTATCCTTCCTACACATCCTGGAATATATTTGATGAAAGATTCTGATGGAAAAATTATCTATATTGGAAAAGCGAAGAATCTAAAAAATCGAGTAAAATCTTATTTTCTCAAAAACCAAAATTACAAGACTCAAAAACTAGTGAAAAATATTTCTAATATTGAATTTGTTTTAACTGATAATGAAAGTGAAGCATTTCTTTTAGAATCAAACATGATCAAAAAATATCGCCCAAGATTCAATATTGAATTAAAAGATCAACAGAGATACACATATCTTCGAATTTCTGATGAGAAATATCCCAGATTATTAGTTGCAAGAAGAACTAGGGACGGAAAATTTTTGGGTAAGGGAAAAACTTTTGGACCTTTCACTCAAGGAAGTTCAAAACTGCTTACAATTGGGGCATTAAGAAAAGCATTTCAAATAAGAATCTGTAAAACTCTTCCAAAAAAGGTATGTCTAGAATATCATTTGGGAAACTGTGAGGGACCTTGTGAATTTAAAGATGCAGAAGAAAGATATCCAAAACATGTGGCCGCATTAGAAGAAGTTCTCAAAGGGAAAAATCAGACCAAAATTTTCACAAAAAAATTAGAAGAAGAAATGCATCAAGCTGCCAAACTTCAACAATTCGAGCGTGCAAAGGATATCCGAGATACTTTGATCAGGCTTGGAAGTCTTCAAACTAAACAAAAAATGGAATATGTCAAAAATTCTGATGAAGAATACTTTGGTATAGGAATTCAAGAACAGGTTGCTACCGTTATGAATTTTAGAATGATTCATGGTGTGATTAGAGATAGTGATAAATTCTTTTTTGATCTAGTTGGAGATAACTCCTTTTCAAATTTTCTATACCAATATTATTCAACACATAAAATTCCAAAATTTATTCTTGTTAGTGAACTTCCTGATAATCAAAAATTATTAGAGTTGTTGCTTTCAGAACAAGCTGGATTTGCTGTAAAAATACTGATTCCTACTAAGGGAAAGAAAAAAGACATCATAAATCTTATTTTGAAAAATATCGAATTAATTCATTTAAAAGGTGGCGATCCTGGTCTGGTTGAATTAAAAAAAATCCTAAATCTACCTGTAATTCCTAATGTCATTGAATGTTTTGATATTTCAAACCATGGTGCAGATTTTGCAGTAGGTTCAATGTCTAGGTTTGTTGGTGGAAAACCAAATAAATCAGATTATAGAAAATTCAAAATCAAAACAGTCTATGGTAGAGATGATTTTGCTATGATTGGGGAAATTATCAAACGAAGATACTATAGGTTGCTAGAAGAAAATGCTGATCTTCCTGATCTGATAGTAATTGATGGTGGTAAAGGACAGCTAAATGCTGCAATGAAATCTTTAAAATCTCTTGGATTGAAGCTTGGATGTATTTCTTTGGCAAAAGAAAATGAAGAAGTATTTGTACCAAAGAGGAAAAATCCTATTTTAATTTCTAAAGATAGACCTTCTTTGAAAATTTTACAACATGCACGAGATGAAACACACAGATTTGGAGTTGCCTATAATAGAACTATTCGTAAAAATCAGATAAAATAAGAAAAAAGGAAAAAGTTTTGGTTAGTTCACAGTAACACTACCAATCATCCATGGGTGAACCATACAGAAGTAATCATAACTGCCTGCCTCTTCAAAGGTAAATGCAAAAGTTGCATCTGCCATGAGTAGACTGCTATCAAATACACCTGATGGGCCATCAGCTGGACTTCCACTAGTTACTGTATGTGCTGCTGTGTCTACATTAGGCCATTCTACTGTATCTCCAACATTAATTGTGATGTCTGCTGGTAAGTAGCATGAATTAGTTTCTTCACATCCTGGAACTGAAGTTCCAACTGGAATTTCAACACTGTGTGTTTGTGGTCCTACTGATTTTTCCATTACAGTTTCTTCCATCATAGTTTCCTCTTCAGGAGTTTCTTCCATCATTTTCTCCTCCATCTTTGAATCTTCTTCTTTGACTTTGTCTGCAATGTCTGCAAACGGATCCATCTGAGTTTCTGGCTCAATTGACTTTGAAATTACTGGAGCGGAAACAGTAGGGCCTGCATTTTGAACACCGTCCATATAGAATGCAAATCCTACGCCTATAGCAACAATTGCAACTGAAAATGCAATTGCGGCTTTGTCTATACCTG
Source organism: Candidatus Nitrosopumilus sp. (assembly GCA_029861345.1). GTDB lineage: Archaea > Thermoproteota > Nitrososphaeria > Nitrososphaerales > Nitrosopumilaceae > Nitrosopumilus. Next base: position 1,249 of record JAOTZM010000004.1, on the reverse strand, counting down.
CCATAATTGATCCATGACTTGTTGAATACTAAATAAACCTAACAGTCATTATCATGTTGATAATTTCAATTATTCCTGTCTTTGGAATTTTAATATTTGATTTGGTGTTTTTAGATGCTGCTTTCATTTCTGAAATCTAGATTTTTTCAAATATTTACAAAGATTTCAATAATCATTTGAAAACTTCAACTGATCATCCTAATTGAATATTTTTAGTTGTCAATGATGTTGAACAAATCTTTATTTGATGAATTGATGTATAATCTAATTGTACATAACAAGTGAGATCTCACCAAGTAATTTGCCATTTTTGATTTTAATCTTGTTTACACTAGACATTTTTCCTAGCTAGATTTTTATTTGAATCAATCAGCTCAAATTCTATTTTTAATTTTCTCTGTTTTATTAATTGTCTGATGAATTGGATTCTTTTTTCTATGAATTCATCTTCAATTTTTGAATTGTATATAAAATGATCATACATTATTTTTTCATCTAATTTCATTTTGATTTTGTCTTCATTTTTTATAATAAAAACTCCAATTCCCCAAAATAAACCAACATGAAGTGCAACATATTTTGATTGTACATTTGTCACTTTATCCTTGTAGATATCAACATGATTTCTATTCTGTTCAACTATTGAATCATTTGTTTGAATAACCCATGAAATTTTCTTTGCATCACCATCTGAATAAAAAATATGATGCAATGTTCAATCAAGAAGAAGTTTTTTACCTAAATAAACCCCTTGATATGGATTTACATAAAATAGTTGTTTAATTCTTACCTTCAACAATAATATCTTTTGATATTATAATGCTGACCTTTTATTCAATAAAATCATAATTCAAAATAAAATGAAAATTAGAATTACCACTGATATTGTGTTTAAGTTAATGTTGTAATTTCTTTTTTATTGTCATCATCAGGATCATATCCCCTTTTTTTGTGAATAGAGTCAATAACTCCTTTGGTAAATTTATCAAAATTTTTATCTTTCATAGTCTATTACCTCATCTACTGTTTTATTCATATGAATTTTTTTACATAGACGATCAGCCTCAGAGCAATAGGATTCAATGTATCTTTGTATGTAGTCGTATTCTGGCCCTTCTATTTCTATTTCCAATCTTCTTTGGCTTAGTCTTTCTCTCCACGTTACACTCATTTAATCAACTTTATTACTATTGTATCAAATTTAAGGATAAACGTGTCTTTTATGTATTTGAAAGCATGACTCTAAATC
>JAOTZM010000045.1 GCA_029861345.1 Candidatus Nitrosopumilus sp. | reverse complement strand
GTAATTCATGGACATATAATGATTGGAGAAAGAAAAGTAGACATTCCATCATATACAGTTCCAGTGGAAGAAGAAAACAGTATTCATTTTGTTCCTGAATCTAAAATTCCTGGAATGTTAGAAAAGACAAAATCAAAAACTCAAGAAACAGAGGTACCTGCTAAAGAAGGAACAAAAGATGAAAGTTCTTCAAAATAATAACATAAAGAAAATCTTATCAGTAAATAACTCCACAAAATAGAGAATTATCTTTACCCAGTTTTAGAAATTATCTCAGTACAGTAGTTATGTTACTATCCACTTCTTGAAAAAGATAGGAATCTAGTAAACTCAATCACAGTGAAGTAAACAATCTATGATATTCTTTTTCTGCCATCTCTAAAAATTTTGAAGAATCATTTCCTGTTTTGAGCATGGAGGAAATAATACTACCACCAGCTCCTACACCTTCTTTTGCGAATCCTTCTGAAAAAGCCTTAAGGCCAGAATATTGTGAATTTTTCAAACCTGGATCCACAGAGATTGCAGGAATATTTGCAATTTTCTGTACAAGATTCTTGAAATTAGCACTTTTATCATCTGTAATGTAAGAAGTGGTTCCAATAGCAGTATTTTCTTCATTAAATCCAATTTTTGATGCAAATGCCAATGCTGCAGTCATCTGTGTCCCACCTGCCAACATAATCTTAGAAATATCAGAGGCTGAGCTCAACATTCCGGCAACAAACGGAATCATCGGATCTCCCACTTTTGCAACAATATTGTAGGGATGATCAGAATCAATCCTCTCAAGAGCACGATTAACAATTTGATTTTTTAATTCAACAGGATTGTTTGGGATACTTGAACTTACTTTAGCATCAAAACCTAATCCTCTCAATACGGCTAAGGCAGTAGTAGTTCCTCCAGGAATACTTTCACCAATTATCAAGCAATCAGTTAGAGATGCTAAACTTCGTCCAACAATTCTACCATAGTCAACTGCATGAGATACTTGAGAATCAGTCATAGCATCATGTGTTAAGATATTTTTTCCAAAAGACAGTCCCGTTTCAATAAAAGGCAATTGAGGAGAAATTTTACTACCAGCATTAATTGTTAGATGAGGAATACTTGATGATTCCAAAGCGGTTTTAGTTAATAGTCCAGGAGTTGGTTTTCCATCAGGAGTCATCGGGATTTTATCAATTGTTTTACAGTAACCATAGTGAAGATATTCGGCATCAGCTGGTGGAGTAAACTGTATTGATTCCTTATCTGCACCAGCAAAAGTAATTCCGGGAATTTCGCAAGTTTCAGTATATGAAATTATAAATGAAAAAAGAAATTTTCCAGATTTTACAGTTTCAAGAAAATTTTTAGCCTGATGGACATTACCGAATAGTTCAAATTGTTCCAAAAAATCACATGCCCATCATTTCAACAAACTGTTGTTCGGTTCGTTTTTGCATTACATGATTGGAAATCTTTTCTTGTCCTATGGTGGATGTTTCTGTATGACCATAATTGTGACCTGAATACAGTACTAATTTATCATCTAGGGAATAGAGAACATCAAAAAGACTATGATAGAGTTCCTTTGCACTTCCTCCAGGTAAATCTATTCGGCCACAATTTCCAACAAATAAGGTATCACCTGAGAAAATTTTTCTATCACCTATTAGACAAATACTGTCCTTAGAATGTCCAGGAGTATGAAGAACTTTTAATTTTGAATTACCAAATTCTATAAAATCACCATCCTTTACTTTGATGTCATGTTTTAATTCAGAAGATTCATGTTGAATTATAGGAGCTTTAGTTGATTCAGCCATTGCTTCATTTCCTAAAGTATGATCAAAATGATGATGTGTGTTTACAATGTATTTTATTTTCAGATTATTTTTTTTGATAATGATTTCTAATTCAATAAGATCCCATGAAGGATCAATAATGATTGCCTCGCTTGTATCATCATCTTCAACAACATAGGTGAAGTTCTGCATATTTCCGACTTGAATTTGATGTACTTTCATAGAATGCCCTCTTCAGCTTCAGGAGGAATACCAATTTTCTCTGCATGTAGTTCTCCCGTCAAATCTTTTCTTTTAGGAATACCTTGTTTCATCTTATGAAATGTAACAGTCATGTCACATTTTGTATAGATATTTGCAGTATCGCCTGTTTGGGGATCTAATCCAGATGGCACATCTACTGCAAACTTGTAACAATCTGTTTGATTGATATAATTAATTGCAGATGCATAAGGTTCTCGAATCTCGCCGGTTATACCAGTACCTAAAATACCATCTATGATCACATCGGGTTTGAAATCAAAGTCTAAAGAATTTCCTGATTTTAATTTCACAGAAGGCATTTTTTGTAAAATTGACCAATTCCAGTTACTTTCCTCAGTTTTTATTTTATCAGGAGTACCTAGTAGCATTACGGTAACATTTGCACCATAACCAGATAGATGCCTAGCCATTACCAAGCCATCACCACCATTATTTCCCAATCCTACAAAAATTAGAATATTTTTTGATTCAATATTTCCAAGTTTATCAACTAATCTCCTAACTGATGCAGCACCTGCATTTTCCATCATGAATTTTTTTAAAAACCCCATATCATGGCCTTTATTTTCAATCTGATACATTTGATCTACAGTAATTTCCATAATTTACAAGAAAATCATATCCAAAATAAGAGTTTGTTAATATCTAGGACAACAAGAGATTAGCAAACGGCTTTATCCTTGGATTTAGACATTCTCAAGCATGACATTAAAGAATGTAAAACCAGCACTAAATAAAATTGCAAAATCCCTAGAAGAAATTCAAGATGCTAGGGAATTTTTACTAAAAAATTCAAGAGAAATAATCATTCTTTGTAGTAGAGCAATTATTGCAGTTCATAAAGGAGATCTAAAGGTAGGAAAAAATTATTTAAAACAAGCTGAGACACTCTTAAAAAAATACAAGAAAAAAGCTACCGTAGAACTAAGGAGATACCTTATTACTCCGGAACAAGAATTTGTAGAAGCTGCATGTCTTATTGCAATTGTTGAAAAAAAAGAAATTCCTTTAGATAAAAAGTTGGGGGTAATGCCAGAATCATATGTGTTAGGATTACTTGATTGTATAGGCGAATTAAAAAGAAGAGTATTTGATAAAATAAGAATTGGGGAGATCGATGAGGCTACAAGAGTTTTTGATGTAATGGAAGATCTGTATCTTGATCTTTACAATTTTTCAATGTATGATAAAGTGGTAAAAGAGGCTAGAAGAAAAATTGATGTAAATAGAATTCTGGTAGAGGATGTTAGATCAGCAATAACAGAAGAGAAAAGACGAACCGAACTAATCAAGACTTTACAGAAACTAGAAAAGTAATTTTTGAAATTACCTATGCGGGCGATGGGATTTGAACCCACGAACTCCTGAGAGACTAGCCCCTCAAGCTAGCGCCTTTGGCCAGGCTGGGCGACGCCCGCAACAAAATTTCCTTGCATGGTTTTTATAATCCTTGGTTACTTTTTTGTTCGTATGTTAATTCCTGTTAGATGTTTTACTTGTGGAAATCTAATTGCCGATAAATATGACGATTATCAAAATAAGGTGAAGGGCGGAGAAGATCCAGCAAAAGCTCTAGATTCTTTTGGAATTGAGAGGTATTGTTGCCGAAGAATGCTGTTGACTACTGTTGAGACAATTCAACAAGTAATTCCATTCTATGAAGCAATTCAGAGAAGAAAACAAGAAGTTCAATCGGAATTAGAGTAACTTGGCCAAAATTACCTCAATTGAAGGGCGCATTCTGTACAACAGTAGAGGAAGTAAGACGATTGAAGTGGACGTTCAATCTGATGGAAGATTTCTAGGAAGAGTTTGTGCTCCATCTGGGGCAAGTGTAGGAAAATATGAAGCAGTTAGTTTTCCTGACGGAAAGCCTGAAGGAAGTTTGAGAATTTTAAAAGAAAATTCTCAAAAATTTATCGGATTAGAATCATCAGATCTTAAAGGAATTCATGACACTCTGAAAAGTTTGGATAATTCTACAAACTATTCTGATATTGGAGGAGCCCTTGCTTTTGCAGTTACAATTGCATCAATGGAATCAGCATCAAAAGCATTAGGACAACCATTGTTTAAAACACTATCATCAGAATCATCATTCAAATTTCCATTTCCATTAGGAAATATTTTAGGAGGAGGAGCACACGCAGGACCCGGGACTCCAGATATTCAAGAGATTTTGATTTGTGCAACAGGTTCAAAGACTATAGAAGATGCTATTGAAACTAATTTAGCAGTACATAAAGAATTACGTCATGTTTTAGAAAAAGAAGATCCAAACTTTACAAATGGAAGAGGTGACGAGGGTGGATGGGCACCAAAATTGGAAAATCAAAAAGCATTAGAGGTATCCTCTAAGGCTTGTGAAAATTTAGGATTTACTTTAGGGAAAGAGGTTTCATTAGGAGTAGATTTTGCATCATCTACACAATGGAATGAGGAAAAACAAAAGTATGTTTATGACAGAGCAGGATTTGAGAATTCCACTGGAGAACAAATTGATTTTGCAGCAAACATTATTGAAAAATATAAATTGATTTATGCAGAAGATGCTGTTCATGAAGAAGCATTTGAAGACATGGCAAAACTTACAGCTAAATTTCCACATACTTTGGTTACAGGAGATGATTTGACGGTTACAAGCAAAGATATTCTTACAAAGGCAATTGATTCAAAATCATGCAATGCAGCAATTCTAAAAGTTAACCAAGCAGGTAGTCTTTATGATGCTATTGAGTTTGCCAACGTGGCAAATCAAAACAATATCAGATTGATCACATCGCATAGATCGGGAGAATCTACTGATTCACAAATATCCCATATCGGAATTGCAACCAAGTCAAAAATGCTCAAAGTTGGCGTAGTTGGAGGAGAAAGAGTAGCTAAACTCAATGAGCTTTTACGTCTATCAGAGCATGATTTAATACGCGGTATGGCAGAGATTTAAAATCGCTATGAGTCAACAAGCAGAAGCAACGGACATCAAAAAGAAGATCATTACTACCGGGATTAGAGTAGGTACGCAAGTAAAAACAAAATTCATGAAACCATTCATCACAAAAGCTAGTCCTGAAGGACTTTACATGCTTGATCTAGATATAACATTAGAGAAAATCAAAACTGCCGCCAAATTTATCAACAGATTAGGAGCAGACAAACTAATCGTATGTTCAGGCAGACAATATGCAGAAACACCAATAGAAAAATTCTGCGAGGTTTTGGGTTCTAAGAAACTCCTTAGAAGATTCATGCCAGGTACCCTAACAAATCCTACATTACCATATTACATTGAGCCAAAATTAGTTTTAATTTCTGATCCTCAAGTTGATGAACAAGCAATTACTGAAGCAACTAATGCAGGTATTCCTGTCATAGGAATTGCAAACACGGATAATATTACATCAAATTTAGATGTAATTATTCCAGCCAATAATAGAGGAAGAAAGGCGTTAGCAACGGTTTACTGGCTATTGGTACGTCAAATTCTCATTGAAAGAGGAGAACTAAAAGAAGAGGAATCAATGAAATATGAAATCGATGATTTTGAAACCAAAATTACCGAAGAGGAAATTGAATAAATAAATTAGAATTCTAAAGTGTTCACTTGAAATCTAAAGCCTCTGCACCAGGAAAAGTTATTCTTTTTGGAGAACATTTTGTAGTATATGGAGTAAAAGCAATTCTTTGTGCAATCAACAAAAGAGTTACCGTCAGTGCAGAGAAGATTAAAGAAGAAAAAATATCTATCAAATCAAACATAGGAGATTTGTTATTAGAACCAAACAAACCTATTTCAGAAATTAATTCCTCATTAAAACCGTTTTATTATTTAGCAAACAAAATACTACAAACACAAAATCAAGATATAGGGATTAAAATTAATGTAGAATCGGATATTCCTATGGGAGTAGGTTTAGGTTCATCATCTGCTTGTTGTGTTGCAGGTGCAGCGGCCATTTCTAAATTATTTGCAGAACCATCTAAAGAAGAAATTCTTGAGCTTGCAATAGAAGCTGAAAAAACAATTTTTCAAAATACTTCAGGGGCAGATTGCACTGTATGTACATATGGAGGCATTATGGAATATGACAAGAAAAATGGATTTACAGAGATAAAATCGGAACCTAGTTTTCATCTAGTAATTGTAAATTCAAACGTGGAACATTCTACAGAATCAGTAGTTGCGGGAGTTAGACGATTCAAAGAAGAAAATGAAGGTGAATTTTCCAAGTTATGCAATTATGAATCAAAATTAGTTAAAGATGTTTCAAAATTATTAAAAGAAAATAAAATCAAGGAATTGGGTCAAAAAGTTATTCAGAACCAAGAGTATCTTGAAACAATAGGAATTTCTAATGAAAAATTAAGAGAGATTATCAGAATAGGAGATAAAGTGTCTTTTGGGGCTAAAATTACAGGTGCAGGAGGAGGAGGATGTATCTTTGCATTGACGGATGAATTAAATTTGGAACATACTATTAGTCAATTCAAAAACAGGAATTACAAATATTTTGCAGCAAAAATTGATTTCAAAGGACTGGATACTTTTTAATTGACTAGGTAATTTGGAACAGCATGATTCTGATAAAATTAGGTGGTTCAATCATTACAAATAAAGAAAAACCATTATCAGCTAGAAGAAAAACAATAGATAGTCTTTCTAAGAGTTTGAAGAAAATTAAAGAGCCAATAATTATTGTTCATGGAGGTGGTTCTTATGGACACTATTGGTCTGTAAAATATGATATGCATACTAAAGAAAAAAAATATGAGATTAGAGGAGTTGCAATTGTAAAAAATTCAATGATCGAATTAAACAAGCTTGTTTTGGATTCATTGTTAAAAAATAGATTAAATCCATATTGTCTACCACCAACTGATTTTATGTCAGGAAACAAACCAATTCCAAAAAAAATCAAAGAGATTGAGAAAATTGCAAAATCAGGTTTAATTCCTGTTACATATGGAGATGCACTATGGTATGGTCAGAAAAAAACATACATTTTATCAGGTGACAAGATAATGAGCCATCTTGCAAAAATTCTAAAGCCAAGGCTGTGTATTTTCGCTCTAAATGAAGACGGATTATATTCTGATCTGAAATCAAAAAAAATAATTTATGAACTAAAAGATGAAAATCCTTCAATTGCAGAAAATAAGATGGATGTTACTGGTGGAATGACTAGAAAAGTTGAAGAGGCATCAAAGATTTCAAAAATGGGAATAAATGTCTTTTTTGTGAATGGTAATAAACCAGAACGAATTGTAAAAGCGGTTAAAAATAGGAAATTTGAAGGGACGTTGTTTAGAGGACAAAGAAATGCATGAAGAATTAGTGATTTTAGTGGATGAAAATGATAATCCTATTGGTACTGAAGAGAAAGTAAAGTGTCATTTACCAAATGGAAAACTACACAGAGCTTTTACTGCTTTATTATTTCATAATGACGGTAGATTAGTACTTACAAGACGAGCAAAAGAAAAGATGTTGTGGCCAGGTGATTGGGATGGAACATTTGCGAGTCACCCGAGAGAATCAGAAACTTATGTATCATCAGGAGAAAGAAGGATGCCTGAAGAATTAGGAATTGAAGGAAAACTGGATTATTTACACAAATTTGAGTATCATGTAGGTTACAAAGATGTGGGTTCAGAAAATGAAATTTGTGGGACTCTGATTGGAGTTATTGACAAATCTACAGAACCAAAAGAAATTGAAGGTGAGATAGAAGAAATAAAGTGGATATCAGCAAAAGAATTACTCTCTGAATTAAAGACAAATCCTCAAAGGTATTGTCCTTGGATGCTTATTGCTTTAGAATTACTAGATAAATCTGAGCAATCTATGCTTGAAAAGTATGCAAATATCTTATCTACATGGATGAATAATGAAGTACATGATGGATTGCAAGAAGCAATCAAGACTCATCTATCAAAAGACAAGTGGAGATTAGTAAATGAAAAAAAATAAGCAAATAGAAAAAAATGCTAAAATTGTAAATAAGCATCTCAATTCAAAACTAAAAGGAAATCCAAAGAAACTCTATGATGCCGCAGGTCATTTGATTGTTCATGGAGGAAAAAGACTTAGACCTTACATGGTAATTAGAAGTTGTCAAATTTTAGGAGGAAGAATTTCCAATGCAATGTCAGCTGCAAGTGCTGTTGAAATGATTCATAATTTTACTTTGGTTCATGATGATATTATGGACAATGATGAAATCCGTCACGGAGTTCCAACTGTACATAAAAAATATGGCATACCAATTGCAATTCTAGCAGGGGATGTTCTATATTCTAAAGCATATCAAATAATTACTGAATCAAAATTATCGCCAGATTCCACCACCCAATTAGTTTCTAGACTTGCTAAAGCATGTGTAGACGTATGTGAAGGTCAATTGTTAGATGTAAAGATGGCCGAAGATAAAAAAATTCCAACACAAGCAGAATATATTACAATGATTGGTAAAAAAACTGCAGCATTGTTTGATGTATCATGTGCAATGGGTGCAATTTGTGCAACTAACAAAAATAAGGACATTTCAAATCTCTCATCATTTGGAAGAAACTTAGGAATTGCATTTCAGATAACTGATGATCTTATAGGAGTAATGGGAGATCCTAAAGTAACCAAGAAACCTGTAGGAAATGATCTTAGAGAAGGTAAAAAATCACTTCCAATTTTAATGGCATTAAAATCAGCAAAAGGTAAAGATAAGAAAATAATCCTAAAAGCATTTAGAAATTCCAAAGTCACAAGAAATAATCTAAACAAGGCAGTTGATGCGATTCGCTCTCTTGGGATCGAGGAAAATGTTAGAAAACAGGCTCTAAAATATGCAGAAAGGGCTGAAAAATCATTGGCAACTTACTCTGGTTCTGCTAAAATAGATCTAGTTGCATTGTTGGATTTTGTAGTTAAAAGAACCACATAGTTACAGCAGGTGGATCTACAATGGATGAAGAACTGAAAAAAGAAATTAGAAAAATGGCCCTTCAAAATTCTTTTGAACATGGAGGACAAACTCAAGATAAAATAATTTTGGGAAAAATCCTTGGAACAAAACCGGAATTTAGAACTAAAGTAAAAGAGATTACAGAAGACATTTCTGAAATTGTTGCCAATGTAAATCAGTTATCATTTGAAGAAATTAAAAAAGAAATTAGAGAAAACTTTCCAGAAATTTTAACACCTAAAGAAAAAATTGAACAAAGAGAAGGTTTTCCTGAATTAGAAAATGCAGAACAAGGAAAAGTAATTACAAGATTTCCTCCTGAACCAAATGGCTATCCACATATAGGACATGCCAAAGCTGCTATCATTAATTCAGAATATGCAAAGATGTATGGTGGGAAATTTATTCTAAGAATGGATGATACCAATCCTGAAGCAGAAAGAATGGAATATCATGCAGCTATCAAAGTCGGATTAGAGTGGTTGGGAATTAAATTTGATACAGTAAAGAGTACTTCAGATGACATGGAATTATTTTATGAAAAAGGTATGGAATTAATAAATTCTGGAAATGCTTACATTTGTACATGTAAAAGAGATGATATCAGTAAGAACCGAAGGGAAAGAAAAGCCTGTAAGTGTAGTTTCAAAGATGTTGAGAAAAACAATAAAAATTGGGAAAAGATGAAAGAAAAATTCAAACCCGGTGAAGCAATTGTAAGATTTCGAGGAGACATGAAAGCAGACAATGCAGTAATGAGAGATCCTGTGTTGTTCAGAATAATAGATGGGAAACACTACACATTAGGTGAGAAATATAGGATTTGGCCTAGTTATGATTTAGCCGTTGCAATAGAGGATAGTATTGATGGAGTTACACATGCTTTTCGTTCAAAAGAATTTGAATTAAGAAAAGAAATTATTGACTCAATATTAGATGCTTTAAACATGAGAAAACCATACCAAGGGTTTTTCTCAAGATTGGAATTCAAAGGAATGCCAATTTCAAAAAGAATTATCAAACCTTTGATTGAAGAAGGTAAAGTTTCTTGGTATGATGATCCACGACTACCAACTCTGGAGGCACTCAGAAGAAGAGGAATCAAACCAGAGGCAATCAAAAAATTCATCATGTCTCTAGGGCTAACCAAAGCAAATACTCTTGCACCCTTTGATTCACTTGAAGCATTTAATCGAAAGTTTGTGGATGCTAATAGTACGAGATTGTTTATGGTAAGAAATGCAACAAAACTAACAGTAAAGAATTTACCAGTTTCCTCCGTTGAAATTCCTAATCATCCAGTTAATAATATGGGGAAAAGAAAAATTGAGATCGATGAAAATTTCTACATTTCTGGAGATGATGCGAAAAACATCAAACAAGGAATGCAGATTAAGCTTTTGGGATTAGGGAATATCTTCATTAAAAAAAAGGGTACAGAGATTGAAGGGGAATTTATTAGAGAAGGAGACATAACAAATATTCTAAAAATCCAATGGATACCACAAAAAACTGCACATGAAATTAAGATGATTATTCCAAAAGTATTATTCAATGGAGAAACGTTTAATGAAGAAAGTTTAGAAGAATTAGACGTTTATACAGAACCATATTACCTACAACTAAAGGAAGGAGAAGAAATTCAATTTGTTAGATTTGGGTATTGTAGAAAAGATTCACAAAATCAAGCAATTTTTACACACAAGTGATCAACAATGAAAATAGCACGATTGTTACA
>JAOTZM010000123.1 GCA_029861345.1 Candidatus Nitrosopumilus sp. | reverse complement strand
ATTCCTACGTCTTGTTTTTCAGCTTTTTCAATTAACTCATTTCCAGGAGTTTGCTCTAAAATATTGTAAACTGTTTGTATTGATGAAATGCTTTTTCTATCCATTGCCTCTAATCCTTCTTGTGTCCATCCTATTGCTGGACCCAGTGCAACTTGAGCTGCTTTTATTTTTCCTTCTTTGATCAGATCATCCATTGTATCAAAAGTTTCATCATTTCTAATGTGCATTAATTTTGGATTATGCAATCCAAATGAGTCAATATAGTCAGTTTGTAGTCTTTCTAAACAAGCATCAAGTGCTTTTCTTGTATATTCTGGATCATAGTTTTGTGGTAATTCTGTATGGCCAATTTGTTCGACATCTGAAAAATCATAACCATATTTTGTTGAAATAACAATTTCATCTCTCATTCCTTTGAAAACTTCGCCTATGAGTTTCTCACTTTTTCCTTTTCCATACATGTCTGCAGTTTCAAAAAAATTGATTCCTAAATCATATGCCTTTTTTAGCATTCTTTTAGCTTCATCTTCTTCAATCTTCTTTCCCCACCAATCTAAGGCAATACTCCATGCCCCAAATCCTATTTCAGATACTTCAATTCCACTTTTTCCTAGTTTCTTGTATTTCATTTTACTATTCCCCTGAATTCAAATATTATTTGAAATTTCTTCATTTATGTTTATCCAAGATTCACGCTCATGAAATTCTGGTTTAAGGAAGAAACCTCCTTTGATAGTTTGTAGTATGGTTGATATTTTTGAGAAATCTATCCCAAACTGGATATTAATGGTACAATGTCTTTTTTGACACATACGATCATTGGAATATCATTTTTGACATATGTTGATACCTGAGTTTCTCGTAAGTCCATGATGAGATTTTGGAAATCTCTGATATCGTCTACCTCAAATGCTAGCATAAAGTCTTCATCGTGAATTCCAAAGGAATATGTCGTATTAAGCACAACCTGTGGGTATTTTTTGCTAACTTCAATATGTTCATCCATTATCTCTTGGCGTTTTTCTTTTGGCAGTAGATACCATTCTCTTGTCTTTGTAAATGGATAGACTATCACATGTTTCTTTGGTTCATTTCCTGTTACAAATCCATGAGCTTTTTGCTCTTCTACATATAGTGACGGTCGTGTACATGACAAATATGTCATGGATGGTACAACATATTTTCCAAAAACCGTTTTGTATAACTTTTCAATTACTATTTGAATCTCCTCAACTGTTTTTGCAGCAAACCAAAACAAAAAGTCTGCATCATCTCTTAACCCTAAATTTGAATAGGATCTAAACATTATACCTGAATTTTTAATTACATTTTCCACTTCTTTTGCAGACTCTTCTTTTGCCAAGTCTGCCATCCATCTCCATTTGGGGTCTACTTTGAAAAATGAGAAATTAAAATAATACTGGTCCCCAGTTTCTGACATATTTTCTCCAATCTTGAAACCCTATTTAAACAAAAACTAGATTCTCTGTTGTAGAATCTCACAACTTTCTCTCTAGATCTATGACCTGATTTTATCTGAACCAGTGAAAATGATACTCCAAAATGTTTTGCAATTTTCTTTATGATTTCTTTATTTGCTTGGCCTTTAACTGGGTTTGATTTTATTCCGATGTACATTTGACCCTCTTTTATTTCCAGATACTCTTTGGAAAATTACACTTGAACTTTGTAAATCACTAGTTTTTCTGAAAATTATTTTGGTTAAATTTGATTAGGCTGTCTGTTCTAAGACCCACTCATAACCCTCTGCTTCAAGTTTATCTGCAAGGCTTGCATCACCTGTTTTTAATACTTGACCATTAGCAAATACATGCACAAAATCTAGTTTGTCTAAGAATTTTAGAATTCTAGCATAATGAGTAATTACAATTACTGTTGCATCTTTACCTGATACTTGGCTGATTGCTTTTGCTACTGCTTGAACTGCATCAATATCTAAACCTGAATCAGGTTCATCTAAAATCGAAATTTTTGGTTTTAATACTGCCATTTGTAAAACTTCTGCACGTTTCTTTTCTCCTCCGGAGAATCCTTCATTGAGATATCTTGAAAGAAATTCTTCTTTTAATCCTACTTTCTCCAAGTTCTCTTTTAGATATTTTTGAAATTCCCTTACTGTGATGAATACTTCTCTGTCATCCCCCTCAAGTGCTTTGCTTAACGAATTGTATGCTGTTCTAAGAAAATGAGAAAACCCTACACCTGCAACTTCTGTTGGATATTGAAATCCTAAGAACAATCCTTTCTTTGCTCTTTCATCTGCAGTTAAGTCTAAAATGCTTTCACCATCTAACAAAATATCTCCTTGTGTAACTTCATATTTTGGATGTGCAAGTAATGTATAAGCTAGTGTACTCTTCCCTGAACCGTTTGGTCCCATAATGGCATGTACTTCTCCAGGTCCTGTCTTTAGATTGACTCCTTTAAGAATTTCTTTACCTTCTCTTGTAACATGAAGATCTTTGATTTCTAATACTGCCATAGTGCAGATTGTTTTGTTTCTATATATAATACCGACGAAATTTAGCTAATCCTAACGAGAATTTTCTAATAAAATGAAAAGGGGGAAGTTGTTAATATTTGGTCAGAGAGGGCCTCAAAGTAATTTTGAGTTTGTAACATGTTAGAATCTCTTTACATCTATTTCTGATAGTGACTTCTGTGACTCCTGCAATACTTGAAACGTCTCTTTGGAGTACGTTTTGTCCAAGTAGAACTGACGCAACATACAGATATGCTGCTGCAATTCCATTTGGAGCCTTTCCGTCTGCAATGTTACTATCTTTAGTTTTTTCAGCAATTTCCAAGGCTAGTCTTTCGATTCTAACCTCAGTTTGTGTCATGTTTGCTATCTTTGAGATGTATTTGTCCATGGTGACAACTGGGGCTGTTAATTGTCCCATTTCCATTACCATGGTTCTATAATATCTTGCTGCAAGTTTTGTTTTTGATTTCACATCTTTTGTTGGACATATTCCACGACAAATTTCTTCTAGTGATCTTACTACCTCGCATTGTTTGCATGCCATGTAAATGGTAGCAGCTGTAATGCTAACTACTGACTTTCCTTTTACATCAACATGTCCATCCAAGTTTCTGTATATCATAGAAGCGGTTTCCAGTACGTTCTTTGAAAGATTAAGACCATCACATGTTTCACCCATTTTTGCTAAAACATTTGCTAGTCTTCTTTCTCTTGGTGAGGAAACTCGTACTCTTTGTTGCCATTTTCTGAGATTGTGCATTTGATTTACAACTTCATGTTTGATTGTTTTTCCACTAAAGTCCTTTGCACTGATTGAAATCTCAGTTGTTATTCCCAGATCATGTTGAGAATAAGTTGTTTGTCCTGTTGCTCTTGCTAACTTCATCTTGTCTTCTAGATTCGAACTTATTGTTTCTGGACCATAATCCACAATCTGATCAGCGACTACAACGCCACAACCAGAACAGATTATTTCACCATTCTGCATGTCATCTACTAATGTTGATTGACATTCAGGACAGCTTTGTTTTTCTAGTATGTTCATTTTTTTCTTCTCCTAAATTTTTTTTGTGTACTTACAGGAGATTGTTCATCTGCGAAAACACTTTTGCCAATGTATTTTTTGATGTTGTTTGTTAATGGAGTTGCAGATGCAAATGGTCTTCTTACTGGACCAATCAATTCCATTACTTTTGCAACTCTAGTTCCTTTCTCGTCACAGAGTATTTGTCCTTCAACTAATTTTTTAGATAGTTGAATGATTACCCTGCCACTACCGGCTAGGTGCATTATTTCGCCTACCTCCTGCAATTAAAAACATTAATCATGATATTCTTTTCATAGACTTCTGTCAACTTTACTTTAGCTAAGAGCTAGAATTGATTTTATTTTGATTGTTTGGACCTTTTTGAAACTAGTTTTTCCGAAATCTTGTTAAGTATTTTTATCTTGGAGGATCCTTTTGGCAATACAACATATCCTGACCTAACGAAAGGTCTTCTAGGAAATCTAACTTTATCTTCAGACTCTGTGATTTCAAATCCTGCAGATGTTGTAGCATCTATCAATTCTTTTAATGAAGGATCAAAAATACATTTTTCTAATCTCAATCTTCTACCTTTTGATTTTTTTAAATTCTTGTTGAAATAATCCAACCAGATTACGACGTGTTCATAATCTTTCATTTTATTCCTTTAGTAAAACTGCATTAACTATTCCATTTTGTCCTGGTTTGGACACTACTCTGCACTTACCTTCTTGTGTTTCTAGAATTGCACCCTTTGTAATGATGCCACGTCTTTTGTAATCATTGTTTGTGGTATTCTCTAAAACTTTGAGAATTTTTGATTTCTTTACTTTTGTTTCTCCTGTTGCCAGATTAACAAAATCAATTGACTTCAAAGCTGTCTTTTTGTTATTTCCACGAACACTTCTTGTTATTGTTACTTGAGCTCCATTGACAGCTTCATTTGGATATCTGTCAGTCTCATATTTTCGTCTAATTCTAAGTGGGTGTCTTCTTCCTCCAGTTGTTTTACTGGTTGCTAAATTCTCTACGGACTTTCTCACAGAAACGTATCTTAATCACTCTAATTTATACAAAACGCAAAAAGTTAGCCTTGAGTTAAAAAGATACTTAATTTAATTCTGTAACCATTTTTGGTGCAGAACTTGTTTGCCCCATACCTGCTGTTTTTCTTACTTTAGAAAATAGTCTTTGTTTTAGATTTTCCACGTCTCCTTGAATTCCAAAATACTTTTGGAATTTTTCAGTTGTTGTGTAAATTTTCAATCTTCCAACATTTTGATGGTTGATAAAATCTAATTGTCGAAGCTCTTTTAGATGTGCATACACTCCAGAACCTCTCGTTTCAACCAGCTGTTTTGATGAAATTGGCTGCATGTATGCAATGTAAGATAATGTCTTAAGTGTGGCATTTGGAAGAATTGGTTTTGAAGCA
>JAOTZM010000034.1 GCA_029861345.1 Candidatus Nitrosopumilus sp. | reverse complement strand
CTGACAAGGATTCCTATGACCTTTCAGCAAAGAAATTAGCTCAGATGTTTGTTACAAACTTTAAGAAATTTGAAAACGTATCGCCAGATATTGTAGAATCTGGCCCAAAACTTGCTGAGTAAATTATCTTCAAGCCTGAAAAAATGAGTCTGATCGACTTAAAGAATTTAACCCAGAAGATAATAAGAAAATTATGAAGGTACTCACTCTGGATGATTTTGATCTTAAAGGTAAAACCGTCTTTCTAAGAGTTGACATGAACTGCCCAATTGATACAAACACAATGGAAATTTCCGGAACAAAACGAATTGAGGAGGCAATTGAGACCATAAAGGCACTAGATCAAACAAAGCTTGTCATAGCATCCCACCAAGGCAGAGTAGGAAATAATGACTATACTGGTATGGATAAACATGTCAAGATATTAGAAAAAATGCTAAACAAAAAGATCAAGTATATTGAGGATGTGATTGGGCAGGCTACCCAAGATGAAATAAGGAACTTGAAAGATGGTGAAATTTTGCTTTTAGATAATCTGAGATTATGTGCAGAGGAGAATTATGAATTCCCTCCAGAGGAAGCTGCAAACACGATAATGGTAAAACGTCTTGCACATCTTTTTGATCTTTGTGTATTGGATTCATTTCCAAGTGCACACAGATCTCATCCATCAATAGTAGGATTTCCACATGTCTTGCCTGCATGTGCTGGAAGAATAGTGGAAAGAGAGGTGAAAAACCTTGATGAGATTATGACCGTTGCAAAAGCACCTCATGTAATAGTTCTTGGCGGTTCAAAAGTTCCTGATAGATTAGAGGCAATCAAGATGCTAATTAATAATGGAAGAGCAGATCACATACTTTTGACCGGATTAATTGGCAATGTCTTTATGCGTGCACAAGCCAGAATCAAGTATCCTCTTGGAATCAAAAGAGAAGAAGAGGTTGTTGCAAAGGCACATGCTCTAATAGGTGAGTATCCTGATGTGTTTTCGACCCCAGTTGATATTGCAATAGACAAGGATGGACAAAGAGTGGAGATGGATGTAAGGGAATTGCAGACAGGAGATAAAATTTATGATTTAGGTCAAAAAACAGTAGAGCATTATTCTAAGATCATTTCTGGTGCTGGAACTGTTTTTATCAGTGGTCCTGCTGGCTTTTTTGAGAAAGATGGTTTTAGCTATGGAACAAGAAGATTGCTAGATGCAGTTGCAAACTCGATGGCAACCACACTTGTAAGTGGAGGTCATTTGACTACTGCATTAAAAGAACAAGGATTAGAGGAAAAAATCAACCACATAAGTACGGCAGGCGGAGCACTTGTTTTGTATCTTACTGGAGAAAAATTACCAATGATTAAAGCACTTGAAGATGCTGCAATAAAACATCGATCTAGATGAAAGAATTGTGCAAAGAATTTGTGACACATAGAGTCGTTCTTTTGGATCAATATTTGATGAAAATCTTGTTTTTAGATATATGAGAAAAGATATCTCTTTGTACAATATTTTTCTAAAACTGTTACAAGATATCATCTGACCAAAAACCGAAAGATTTGTTATACTTGATTATGATAATTTGATTGATAATGATAAATCTTGTTGTCTTGTGTTTGATGGTACTTGTTTTAGTCCCAACTGCATATGTGTATGCTGCACCACGAGATGCTGAATTAGTATTAGAAAACATAATCATAGAACCTACTAATCCCAAAAAAGGTGAATTTGTAACCATAACTGGATTTGTATATAATGCAGGTTTGAAACACACTAACTCTTTTACAAGTATCATAACAATTGCCTATTTTGTTGATGGCAAATTACTTGATATCACTGAAATTGATGGTGTTAAACCCGGACTATCAAACAAAATAGAAATTTCATCTTCTCCAATTTGGAAACCTGAAACAAGATCATATGAAATAAAAGTTATTGTCGATTATCATGATACTATACAAGATCAATATGATTCCCCTGATGACAATTCTATAGAAAAAACTTTTTTCATTGAATCTCTTAAACCTACAAAAATTTTGCTTGATGCATCCCCTCAATATTTTATTCAAGGAACAGAAACTACAAAAATTACTGCATCTCTTTTAGATTCTGATTCAAATGATCCTTTAAACAATCAAAAAATTATTTTGAGTTTAGGTGATAATCGTTCTACATTAATCACTGATAAAGATGGAAAAGTCTCATTTTCAAATATGTTTAATTTATCTAGTCCATTTAAAATTGAAGCTTATTTTGATGGTGATGCTCAATACTCTTCTTCAAATTCCTTACTAATGCTATATCCATTTCAAAAAGAACCTACATCTAACTTTATAATGAAAATATTAGATTTGAGAAATCAATATACTTTTGAAGACAATCGGTTTGAAATTCTTATCTTTCAAGACTCGTATTCAAATTTAATTAAAAAAATCCAACCTGATTCCACAACACTACTTGATCCTAAAACTTTTTTGATATCTCTTCCTCCAGAACATCATTATTTTGCAGAAATCTATCTTGATGGAAGGCTTTTTTTTGTAACAGATAGGGATTTGTTACAAGCAGATAATGTTTTGATGAAAGAATTAAGAATTCCGGAACCTGCAACAATAAGATTCAAGGTTGCAATCGATGAAAATCAACCAGTTAACGGAGCAGTGGTTAAAACCTGGATATATTCTGATTCTACTGAAGATGGTTTTACGGATTGGATCACTATTCTGCCTACAACATACGGTAATCCGTATATTGCCGAAATAACTTTACCTGATCAGAGAATACTAAAATCCGATCCTTTTCTATTGTTCTCCGGCGAGCAAAAAACTATCGACATAATGATAAATGATATTTCTAGATCTAATATACCTAGTTGGATAAAAAACAATGCGGAATGGTGGGCAGCTGACCAAATAGATGATAATTCATTTGTTCAGGGAATACAATTCTTAATCAAAGAAGGAATAATGCATATTCCGTCAACTGTACAAGGTTCCGGTAATAATACAAATGAAATACCTAGTTGGATAAAAAACAATGCGGAATGGTGGGCAGCTGACCAAATAGATGATAATTCATTTGTTCAGGGAATTCAGTATTTGATTAAAGAAGGAATTATGAAGATATCCTAAAATCTAAAATTAATAATATCATTTCAAATACTTTTTTTAATTAACATATTCAAATATCTCTTTTGCTGTATTGTTTCCATATGTAATTTGGATTGCATACACCCCTTGTCCAAATTCTTTAAATCCCTTGTATTCCGTAGCAGTATTTTGAATTGAGAAACCTGATTCTATGGGAATTACATATCCTTCTGGAGTTATTAATCTGGTAGTTACCAAATCACTACGAAATAATTCAATGAACCTGTCAGGATTTTTTACAATTACTCCATACTCTATTTTATTTGGTAATGATGTTTTATCTATCCAGATCTTAAAACTCTCCTCATTTTTAGCAATATCCCCTGTAGTAAAATGATATGTTGCATGTGTTTTTGGACCTCCAAGAGGCATGTTTTTACCTGTAACTATGTAGTCAACTTCTAACAAATTATTCTGTGTTGAAAAATTGTATATGTTATCGTGACTAAAAAATGCTGAGAACCATCCATTTGGACTGACTGGAATGTCTCGAAGTACAACTCTTCCATTTAATTTAATGTCTATGTCAAAAGTTTTTTCTGATACTTCACTTGTTTGCAAAAAATTTGTCTGCTCAATATTTTGACTAATTGCAAGATTCGTGAAATCAAACTTTCCATAAACAATAACTTTATCTCTATAATTGTAATGATCCTTGTCTGTCCATATTATTAATGGTAAAATAGATTCTACTGTATCAGTAGGAAGAATGATTTGGTCTGATATTGTCTGAGAATCATCTGTCTTGGTATTTTGTAGTTCTGGTCCAATATACCTACAGCAGTAATCTTGTGTTCTAATCTCTATTTGCTTTTCAGGTTCAGGTGCATTTTTACAAAAATTTTTGAGATAAACATACTCACAAAACCAATAATTATCAGTTAATGCTTCTGTTCTATACCCTGTGCATTCAGGATATGCCGGAAATACTGTACAAAAATTATAACTTCCTGTTTTAGCTGCATCTGCAAAGTTGATATCTAAAACAGTGAAAAAAAGAATAACTAAAACAGAACAAAGTAAAACCTGTATTTTGTTCATCATTTATTCCCTCCTTGAATTATCTGAATGACTTTTTTTTCTTCAGCCCCTATGAGAAATGGTTCCGACCACACTATTTCTCCATTTGGAAAAGTTGCTTTTGCCACATATGGTTCATTAGCAGTAAATATTGGAAGTACTTCAATCCACTCTGTTAATCCTTCCTCATTTGAACTGCCTGAATAAACCCAATTGTCTACTATAACATTACTTTGGGGTTCTCCTATTTCATTGATTATTTTAAACTGGATTTGGGAAGATTCTGAAATAAAAATTTCTTTTTTTATAACCGTACTATTTGAAAAATAATCTTGAAATGCGTCTAAAATTCTTCCTTCTATGTAGATTTCTACAATATATTCATGATTTGCAGGTAAAACCGTCAAGAAAAAGTTATCTGTCATGAAATTTTGTTCATCATAATCTCCTGTAGAAATTTTTTTGAACAAGTTATCATAGGAATCCTGAAAAATAACTACTGTTAATGTAGGGTTTAAGTTGTTTTGCGATATTTCTGGAATGATCTCCAAAGCAAGTATTGATTGTTCTTCATCTGTTTTTATGGGAAAAATTCTTTTGGAGAAGCTATGTAACAAAGAATTTTCTTCTGATTGTACCGAAACTTTAATTGATTCATTTTTGAATGGTAAGGTTGTCTTAAGCAAAAACTCCCCGTCTGTGTTAGTAATAATTTTTTCTTGTCCACTACCTTCAATATCTACAATAATCTCTTGATTTTGTAATCCTTCTTCAAAAATATTTGTTAATTCCCCTTGAATCGTAACCTGCTGTTTCTTTGTTTTATCATTGTAATATTGGAATACGTCAAAGTCTATTATCGTAGGAATTCCTGTTCCTATATTGAATATTTTTTGGGCAATATTATTTTGAGGATTGTCTCTTAAATGAGATAATGTATCGTGATAATTTATTATTGTTGTGACAACATATTTTCCTGGAGTTGCATCAAATATGGGTCCTGAAGAAATTTCTATCCCATTTTCCACACCGGGTAAAATATTTTCTAATAAGCTAATCTCAACTAGTTCATCGTTTACAATGTATCCTACAGTAACAACATTAGAAACTTGTTCAGTTGAAATGATGCCTGCATTATACACAGAACCTCTTATTGTTACTGGTTCGCCCTTTTTTGGATTTTCCGGTTCTATCCAAATATCATTTAGAACCAAATCCGCAGAGCTAGTCCTTCCAAACACGTCTACTGATTCAGTCAAACTATATGATGATGTAACACTAAATGATAGAAAAAGAACAACTATCAAAAATAATTTCAATATGTTATTAAATGACATCTAACTCCTAAACACTGAACTTAAATTTATACTCAACTTATTCTAAAATGAATTTACAAAAATTTAATTTTTACGTAGCACTAATACTATGACTTGTCATTATTGTATTTTCAACTCAGATCATGATTATAAATTATCTTTTATTGTTTTAATCGTACTTGGATTATTTGCATTATTCAATTTTTTTTAAATTGTGACTTGGTTGCATTCTGATAATGTCTTATCTTATTTTCTATATTAATTTGAGATTTTGATATTTCATTCATCTCTGATTAACTATTCAATAATTATTTTAGATACTAATACTATTAAAGATCAATTAGAATCCATATGCCTACACAAAACATTCCACCATATGATTTTGTAATAAATGATAGGAAAGTTTTATCAATGGATAAAAACGTAAAAAAATTGTCCACATGTGTCAAATTTAGAAGGAATTTGACACATTAAAGATCATATAGATGATAAAATGGCAATAGATAGAATAGATGACTATGACAAAAAATAATACTATGACAGATATTGAAAAAAACTTGGCTGAGAGTAAGGATATGCTTCAAATCATGTATTTTCAGGAATACAAACATTCTACAAATGAAATAATACTAATTGAAAATAACCTTGCACTTATCAGCACTTTGCAGAACTATTTGATTCAACTTGGATTTGAAAATATTTACGTATGC
Organism: Candidatus Nitrosopumilus sp.; assembly: GCA_029861345.1. Taxonomy (GTDB): domain Archaea; phylum Thermoproteota; class Nitrososphaeria; order Nitrososphaerales; family Nitrosopumilaceae; genus Nitrosopumilus. The sequence goes on along the minus strand of JAOTZM010000034.1, from coordinate 7,284 downwards.
CAAACAGCAAAGGAGGGAGAAAAAATATTTAAAAATCTCATGAAATCTGGTAAAATTGTCCCCATCATTTTAGATGATAGAATTAGTGAAAATATATCTCACATTATAAAGCAGTTGTTAGCAATCCAACCTGATGTAAAAATTATTGTTGAAACATCATTTTCTGAAAATGACTCAGAAACAAAACATCTCTTTGATCTGGGAATTTTTTCTATAATCTCAAAACCTTTACGTTTTCAAAATTTACAAGAAATAATTGATATTTTATGCAAAGAGGACAAACTTGTAGCAGAGGACAAACTTGTAGCAGAGGACAAACTTGTAGCAGAGGACAAACTTGTAGCAGAGGACATGGATATAAAATTAAACGAAAAAATCAAAAACATGCTAAAATCGAAAAAAATAATCAGCTCTAAACGAATAAATGAAAATATTGATGTAAACCTGACTAAGATTGAAGAATGTCTAAAAAAATTGGAAGATAAAAAAATACTTGTTCCAACAGATGAAATAAAGGAAGTTGCATGTCCAAAATGTCAATCAGTAGAAATAGACAATATTGCGATCTGTCCACATTGTAAGAAAACTGATTTTGGTAAATATCCTACTGTGATTCATCATTATAGATGTGATCAAATGTTTTTGTACGAATCAAAACTAGAAAAATGTAGAGTTTGTAATACAAATTTAGGTAAACAAGGAACTGATTATGCAAAGTTTACAAATTATTATCTATGTAGCTCATGTGAAAATTATTTTGGAGAATTAGAGTCTATATATGAATGCAGAAAGTGTGAAACACAATTTAACCTTCATAATGCAAACATAGAATCAAGTATGAGATACAAAATTTTGTAAAAACGACTAATTTTTCATTTTACCAATTAATTTTTTTACCTCTTATTGCTTTGAGATATCCTTGCAATACAATAAATTTTAGTAGCATTCTATAGCCAAATGCTACGGCAGGAACCAAGTAAATCATCTTAAGATTACTCCATTTTCTTGATGAATAAACAGCGTATAGAAATACCGCCATTTCAGCCATCAAATATATTAAAAATATTATGCCCAAAGTGTAAATTATGATATGCCCATTTCCCTCCAATGTCTTGATTATCAAATATGGGACAAAGAATATGGGAAAAAACCAAAACGCAAAAACTAAAATTACATCCATAAGCCACATGTCTGCCTGACCCAACCTATCTTTTTTAGTAAATTTTGAACTAAGTAACATATCTCTATGTTTGTAAAGAGTTGATATGTGACCGTGAGCCCATCTACGTCTCTGAACTCTCCATGCTTTCCAGTTGTTAGGACAATAGGTTCTTGCAATTGAATTCCGAGCAAATTTAATTTTACCTTTTCTTTTGCGTATTTTGAGTGCTAAATCAAAATCTTCTGTCATTGTATCTTTATCAAATTTTCCAATTGCATTGAAAATATCTCTTCTAAAAATGCCAAAGGCTCCTGAAATTATCATAAGCATATTGAATACGGTAGTAAATGTTCTTCCAAGCTCTATGGCAAATAGATATTCATATTCTTGAAATCTTGTTAAGATGTTTTCTACTCCTTCATCCCCGCTTAGAATTTTGACGTTACCTGAAACTGCAAGAATTTCTTCATCATTAGGTTTTTTCTTTTTTTCTTTTTCAAAGTATCGTACTGCATTACTTATTGAATTTGTATCTAAAATTGTGTCTCCATCCATACATAAGACTAAATCTCCTGTAGCAAATTCAGATCCATAATTTAATGCACCAGCTTTTGATCCACTCGCTTCTTCTCTGTGAAGTACTTTAATCAAACCTTTATCTGCATATTCTTTTGCAATTTTGTAGGTATCATCTTTGGATGCGTCATCTATTACAATTATTTCTTTGTTTTTGTAATTATTCCTTATTGATGCTTCAATGGCTGCACGAATTCCTGTTTCTTCGTTATGGGCTGGAATGAGAATTGTTACTTTTTTGTTTGTCGATAATGGGGGTAATGGGTCTCTTTTTTTCACTCTTCTAAACGCATCATATATTGACAGGATTCCAATTTTTCCTATTATTCTGCTATAATCCATAAGTAAAGGAAATGCAATCAGAGTTAACATCAATACGGGAAAAGCGGTAAATTCGTATTGTATCCACTCCAAAAATAATTCAGGTGTTACTTTGATGGGTCCTGCATAGTGTAGATTCACGAGTGCAATTTTCTTCTTTAGTGTAGTATCATATAGTAGTACCTTGTCATATACATCAAGATCAATATTTCGTACCAAAAACATTTCATCACCTGAATTTATATCCAAATTTCCTATTATTCTAGAATCATTATCACAATAGTTCACATCGGTCTTGATAAAGCAGGCTATTATTTCAGGACCATTGGCTATAATGCCTGTTTGTGAGTTTTGCAGTGAGACATAATCATTCTTATCATACTTTATGTCAAAATTACTGAATCTTAATTTTGCATCATTCCTAACTTCGTCTACTTCTAATTGGCCTATGGCTGATATTCCCTCAATTTCTATGAAGAATCCTGCTTTCTTTTCTGTTTTGGGTAAACTTAAACTTGGATTTTCAACAAAACTAAGACTTGAAACCAAAGAATTAGCCATCTCTGCAATAGGAAATATTTCCAAGATTTGATTATCCTGAAGGTTTATGATTGAAGATGGTTCTTCTAACAGATTATCATAGATAACTACTGTATCGTATGACGTTGTATCTATATTGTTAATTATGTAGTCATCATTTAACGGATCATCATCAACCCCTCCTAGATAAATTCCTCCGTTGCTGAATTTCTTAATTGGATTGTTATCCATAATTTGATATGTTTCACTATAGTCTTTTCCAGTTACATACAGATGATTGTTTTGACCAATCATCATACTTTTTACTTTCATCGTATTCTCAGTTTGATCTATTTTCAGGGTTTTTTCAAATTCTCCATTTGCATTAAACATGAGGAGGGTGTCAGGAGAATACGTAGTAACAAAGAGATGGGTAATATCCTTTTCATCACTCTTCCACATCATCTTGTCAGGATTTTTCAGTTTGTCTTTTGATGAAGTATCTATGAAGTTGGTCCATTCTTCAGTTGCTATGTTGTATCTTAAAATTTCATCTGTAAACATGCTAGTAACATAAAGATCTTTGTCGTCCCTACCAAACACAATATCTCTTAAAGAACCATCCACTAGTTCATCACTGGCATTAGATGGTGGTAACACAGTAAGCAATCCTAAAAGATTTCCTTCGATGCTATCATACTTGTAAATAGCGTGATTCTTTTCACTTAATACGTATAGTATGTTGTCTGGTCCGAATGCTAATCCTGTAGGACTTATCGCTCCGGTGTTGCCCGGATTAAATACTTCAACTGTATCTTCTTGAGGAATAAAAGATAACAGGTTGTTGTTATCTAGATTGGAAATAAAGAAATTAGTTTTATTCAAATCTTCATTTATTAATATCAAATCATACGGTCTATTTAGTTTTCCACTTTTCGTTATTGATGTAATTTCTTCAATATTTCTGTTCTTTGTGTCGTATGAAAATATTTTGTTATTGCCTTCGCTAGTAATATAAAGAATCTCTGTTTGTTTGTCAAATGATAAGCCTCTTGGTTTATCAAGATAGCTTTCGTCAATTAGAACCTCGCCTATTATTTTTCTATTAATTTCAGTAAACTTCCAAACTTTGTTTTCTTCTTGACTACTCACATAAAGTGAGTTTTTTCCAAATTCTAATCCCTCAGGATGTTTTAGGCCATCTTGTTCGTTTATATATTCTTCTATGAAATTGCCTGTTTTGTCATATTTTAAGATTTTATGATTTTCATTACTACTAACATACATATTTCTTTTCTCATCAAACACAAGTTCTCTGGGTTGTTTTAAATCTCCTTTACGTGATGGGATGAAATCACCTAGGAACTCACCTGTTCTTTTATCATACTCCAGTATTCTATGATTATCATTGCTACTAACATACAAAGAAGATTCGTCAACTAGAATTCCCTGGGGAGAACTAAGTCCTCCTTTTTTTTCAGTAACTAAAACATTAACAAATTCCCCAGTAATGACGTTGTATCTGAGAACTTGATGATTGTTATTACTTGTTACATAAAGATATTTTTCAGAATCATGTGCAAGATAGCGTGGTCCTTGTAGTGGTTCCTTGGCAGTATTTGTAAAAACATCTCCAAATAGACCTGTTAATCCATCATGTCTATCTATTCTATTAAACAAGGTGTTGCTGACATATAGTTCTCCGTCAGGACCCACTGCTGAATTTTCTATTCCTACAATCCCTCGATTAAATGGTACTACCATAAGACGTTCAAAGTATCCTGTTTCTTTGTCATAGCACTTTATGGCCTCTACCATAAGATCATTCACACAGACTTGATCGTAATTTTTATCATCATCTGTATCAAATAATCCAATATCTTTTGGCATAGTCAGGTTTTTGCTTCTATCAGTGATGAATTCATAAGGTTCATCCGTTGGATTCGTAGTATCATAACGAAGTATGCTATCTGTCCCCTCACTAATAACATAAAGGTTGGAACTGTCGTCAAATAGTAAATTTTGAGGTTTCTCCATTAGATTATCTGAGGAAAATACAATGTCTATTCCATCGTTTTGTGGCTCGTATTTCAAAATCTGATTGTTATTGCTGCTACTGATATAGAGCATCTCTTTTTCCTCATCATACGTCATTCCAATTGGTCCACTGAGCCCATTTGTAATTTTTAGACTGTCGATGAATTTTCCTGTTTTACCATTATATTGGAGAATTTCATCAGTGTCGAAATTTGCAACTAATAGATTTTGATTTAAAAATAAAAGAGACTGTGGATTTCTCAACTCACTGTCGTCTATGAAATGTCCATTCACTAGAGCCCCATTGAGCGAGTACTGTACAACAGAATTGTTGTTCCCACTTATGAATAGATAGCAATTATCCAAACTAGTACTGCAATCCGGACCAAAAACCATTCCTTCCGAACCTGAAAGTTCCCCTCTAGATGAAATAAATGGTTTTTCATCAATGGCATCACCTGTTTCTGCATTATACCTGAGAATTCTATTATCTGCAGTTGCAACATACAAGTAAGAAGGATTATCTTTATCTGGTCCAAAGGTGATGGTTTTTGGAAAATCTAATCCCCCATATCCTCTTTCTATAAATGGTTTATCATCAATAACTACTCCAGTTGTTAAATTATAACGTAATATGTGCCCATTTTCTGAGTCACTCAAATAAAGTCCGTTAGGCCCAATGGCTGCATATTTCAGTTCTACCAAATCATCAATTTGTGAGCTAACAAATTTATCTACAAAGGCTCCTGTCTCGGCATTGTAGCGAAAAATTTCGTTGGTCAAAAAACTACTTACATAAAGATATTTGTTCTCAGGATCAAACACCAGATCCTTTGGCCCTTCCAGTCCTCCGTTATTCTCTGAGCTTACAAAAACATTGAATTTATTATCTGCTGAATTATATTGTAAAATTGTATTTTGTGTTGCACTACTTACATAAAATTCTCTTTCTGAATTATTGGTAATTGCCACTGCAGATGGATTTACAAATAATGGATGTTGTTTAGTTAAATCATATGCTTGTATCAATTTAAGTTCAGGTTTACTTTCATGTTCATCCATTTTTACATTAAATTTTAGAACCTTGTTGTTATCCGAACTTACTACAAACAAGAAATCCCCCCTTTCATCAAACTTCATATTTACTGGTTTCTGGAGAAGTTCATTGTTGACCTTACCTACATAATACCCTGTTGTGTCATAAAGAAAAATTTCGTTGGTCAAAAAACTACTTACATAAAGATATTTGTTCTCAGGATCAAACACCAGATCCTTTGGCCCTTCCAGTCCTCCGTTATTCTCTGAGCTTACAAAAACACCCATAAATTCACCTGTGTTTGCATCATAACGAAGAATTTCATCTGTATTGGTATTACTTACAAAAACCGATCTATTTGGACCAATAGTCCAATCACTAGGCTTTTTTACTTTACCATCTTTTGTCATATATAATCCAAAACTTTTCCCATTGCTAATAGCTATATTTTCCAAATCTAGTTTAGCTAAATCTTCCTCAAAAGAAGCTTTAGCTGTGCCTTTTGCCTCTATGTCATTAACTCCTATTAATCTCCCTGTTTTCTCTTCAATTATTTTTGATTCTATCTTTGTACCTTTGATATCTGATAAGTTATAAAATTCATAAAATGGGTCTATAATGAAGTTATTCTGTCTTAGATGTGCCTTTGCAAATACTGTTCTTGAAATCTCATCACACAGTATGATATTGTTAAAATTATTCGAGTTTCCAGAGAGAGGATAATTTTTGTTTCCTTTTTTTATTTTCACTTTTCCTAAATACCCTTCTTCCAAACATTCAGAATCTAAAAAATTAGAATCTGTTAAATATATGTGGAGATCTGGTATGTTTTTAGTAGGATCATACTCAATCTGAAAATAATCCAATCTTAAGTAATCTTCTGTCCCAATGGTTAAGGTGCTGACTTTCCCTTTCACCTTGTGATTATTCAATCCTTCCAAAAAACCAATCTTGTTTACTATTAATTCAGATTTTATCTCAGGTAGTTTCGTTTTCATACATCCCAAAATAATTTGTTGCTCTTTGTATGTACTATTTTTAATAAATTCATCTAACTGATTAGGATCTTTACTTATCCATATTAACTGCTCCATGGATTCTCCTTTTTGTTGTAGTATGTTCTCTGCTTCTTCACAAAATCGTGTTTCTTCCCAAAAAACAGTCTCAATTAGAAATGATGATTGCTCTAAAAAATTGGAATTTTGGTTTTCTTGTGCAAAAGCAAAATTGGAAAATCCTAATAAAAATACAAGTAATGTACTTGATATGGATAACATTAAAAAAAATCTGGTAAAATTTTTCTTCAATGAATTACATGAAAAAATTATCAATTAAAAGATTGTTAAGTATTAATTCTTAACAAAAATTTGTTCAGTTTATAAAAAATTCATCTTGTGAATGGATTTTCTAATTTTAGGGTTTTAGAAACCTTTTGACATATACGTTATTTTGGATTAAATCCTTGACTCTTACTTGGTTTTATCCAATTTGGATAAAAAAGTTGTCTAATCTGGATCTTCGTAGTTTTCTTTCTTTTTGCCACTAGAAGTGCCTCCTTCAATTGGCTTCATCTTGCTTTCAAGTACTGACATTCTTGCTTTGTATCCTTCAGCGTATTCTAACTCTGATGGAA
>JAOTZM010000033.1 GCA_029861345.1 Candidatus Nitrosopumilus sp. | reverse complement strand
CTAAAGTTCTAGTAATTGTTTTTTATTTTCTTCATGAAGGAGCACATGTAAAAACTGACATTAATAATGATTTGATACCAGCACTTGAAAATTCTAATCTAAAAAAAACATACATTACAAAACATTTAGGAACAGATCAAAAAATGATAGATTTGATAATAGAGAGAGCAAAAGAGGTAGAAGATGCAAACTGAGAAAGGTCAATCAATTGAAGATGCAAGTATGCAGATGATTGAAGATGAGATTGGTACGCATCAATATAAAAAAAAGGAATGGCTTATCGTTAGAAGAATAATTCATTCAACAGCAGATTTTGATTTTGCAGATAAAAACAAGGTAATTTTTCACAAAGATGCAGTTGAAAGTGGTATGAATGCTTTGAGAAATGGTTGTAGTATAGTAGTTGATGTTAATGGAGTAATTGGAGGATTAAACAAGCAGAATCCTAAGGATTTTGGAAATAACATAGTTTGTAAGATTTCAGATCCAGAAATTATGGAATTGGCAAAAAAGGAAGGAAAAACACGCTCTCAAGTCTCAATGAGAGAAGCCATATCAGATATTGATGGTGGAGTTGTAGCCATTGGAAATGCACCCACCGCTCTTCTAGAGATAATTCAGATGGTAAAAGAAGGAATAGTAAAGCCAGCACTAATAATTGGAATTCCAGTAGGATTCATCTGTGCTGCAGAATCAAAAGAGGAATTATCAAAATTGGAGGAAATTCCATTTATCACTAACCTAGGAAGAAAAGGAGGTAGTTCATCAGCATCTGCCATAATTAATGCAATCTTTAAGCTTATTAGAGCAGAATCAGCTTCTTGAGGCCTTTACACAATTTTTCACAAAAATTTGTGCATAGTTTGAGCTGTCAAAATAGAGATGGCAGTACGAAGCAAGTGTATTGTTCTGCATCATTCCATCTTGATGTTTCTTTATTCCCTCACCGATTTCTAAATCATAAGCAAATTTAGAATCATTAGAGACAAAATCTATCTCTGAATAATGAAATTCATGACCATGAAAATTATGTGGTTTGTCTGAGATGAGAGTGTTAGAAGCAATTTTACCTTTTGTATAGTTGAGTCTCATTTTTTTTGTCATTTTAGTTTCAGCATCAAATAGACCAACCATTTTGTATTTTTTGTTATGATGAGAAATAGATTTTGTGAGATACATTAATCCTCCACATTCAGCATAAATTGGAAGATTATCTTCGGCTAATTTTTTAATTGTTTTTTTCATAGTTACATTTTTTTCAAGTGATTTGCCCAGAATTTCAGGAAAACCACCACCAATGTAAATTCCATCACATTTTGGAATATTTTTGGCTTTAACAGGACTAAAAAATTTCAAACTTGCTCCTTCACGACGCAATGCCTCTAGATTATCTTGATAATAGAAATTAAATGAAGTATCAAGTGCAACTGCAATTGTAGTTTTTATTTTTTTATGTACAGGTTTTGATTTGTTCGGAAGAGCAATTGGATTTTTTGCAATTTTAATTATTTGATTAACATCAAGGTATTTTGAAATTATTTTTGATATTTTTTCAATTTGGGTTTTGAGAGTTTGGCTTTCTAATGTTGGAATTAATCCAAGATGTCGTGATTCCATATTAAGAAGAGTATTTTTTGGAATTACTCCAATAATTGGGATTTTAGTTTTTTCTAATGCACTTCTGCATAGAAATTCATGCTTTTTGCTGCCTATTTTATTAAGAATAATTCCAGCAATTCGAGAATTTCTATGAAACTTTTGAAAACCTAGAGTAGTCGCAGCAATAGAACGAGCAGTTTTACTTGTATCTAAAACTAAGAGTACTGGAGATTTTGTTATAGAGGCTACATGATGAGTGCTTGCATAATTAGAATTACCTTCAAATCCATCGTAGTATCCCATCACACCTTCAATAACAGATACATCACATTTTGAATTTGAAATAAAATTATCTAATAGTCGATTTTTCCCCATCAACCAAACATCCAAGTTGTATGTCTCATGTTTTGAAATACTTGATAGATAACTAGGATCAATGTAATCGGGGCCCACCTTAAATGGCTGTACTGAATAACCTTGTTTTTGTAAGGAATGAATGATAGAGCAGGTTATGGATGTCTTACCAACTCCACTTGTAGCACCTGCTATTACTATTCTAGGAATTTTCAATTTGCATGACTAAAATCATTTTTTATTTAAATTGATACATTTTGAGAAATCCTCAATGTTTTTAGTAAGATTATTTGAATACCACCTATGGAAAAGAATGGCTTAACCATTGTTTATACTGGGAAAGGTAAAGGAAAGACAACAGCAGCATTAGGAATTGCATTACGAGCTACAGGTTATGAAAAGAAGATTTGCATGATTCAGTTCATCAAAGGTTCGTGGCATTATGGTGAAATGGATTCAGCTAAAAGACTTGAACCTGAATTTGAGATGGTAGCCGTAGGTAAAGGATTTGTGGGAATTATAGATGACAAAAGTCCAAAGTCAGATCATGAAAAAATTGCTAAAGAAGCAATTAGAATTAGTAACGAAAAAATTCAATCAGGAAACTATGATATTGTCATTCTAGATGAAATTAATTATGCAGTAAATCTTGAATTGATTTCAGTTCAAGATGTTCTAAATTTAATCAAATCAAAACCTCAAGAAGTAGATTTGGTGCTGACAGGAAATTATGCTAAAAACGAAGTTATCGAAGAAGCTGATCTGGTTACAGAGATGAGGGAGATAAAACATCCATTTCAACGCGGTATTAAAGCTAAAAAAGGGATTGACTTCTAACCAGCAACATTAATTTACGCATAGAGGAGTTTTAGAAGAAATGTCTACTGAAATTCAAGAGATGCCTGAGCAGGGGGAAATTGTTCTTGCTACAGTTACCAAAGTGATGGATCATGGGGCTTATGTTACTTTAGATGAATATGATGACATTCAGGGGTTCTTACATATTTCAGAGATTGCTCCAGGCTGGATTAGATCAGTAAATAGATTTGTCAGAGATGGAGAGAAAAAAGTTCTACTTGTAAAGAAAGTAAATTCTCAACGAGGAGATATTGATCTGTCATTAAAGCAAGTATCAAAGGATCAGAAAAAACAAAAGCTAAAGGAAGTCAAAAAATATGAAAAAGGTAAAACACTATTGCAAAATGTTCAAGAAAAAGCAAAATTATCAGATGATGAAGTTGAAAAATTAGAGGACACCATTTATTCAAAATTTGATTCAATTTATGATGCCTTCATTGAGATTGGAAGAAATGGAATTGATTCTGTAAAAGAATTTAAACTTGCAAAAAAAACTGCAACTGTAATTGAAGAAATCTGTTCAAAAATTAAACTGCCTTCAGTTGAAATAAGAGGGATTATGGAGATTACCAACAACAAATCTGATGGAGTAGAAATTATTAAAAAAATATTATTAGATGTTCTAAAAAAAGATTCTAGTATTGATATTACTTATTTGGGAGCACCAAAGTATAGGCTATCAATAACTTCGGAAAATTTCAAAGCTGCTGAAAAATCATTAAAACCAATTATTACGGAAGTTCAATCAAATATAGAAAAGAAAAAAGGCTCATTCAAGTTTACTAGAGAAGAATCAAAGAAAACCAGAGAAAATTAAGATGAGATTTCTATTGAGGAAGTGCTCAAAGTGCAATCATTATACATTAAAGGAAAGTTGCTCTTTATGTAATGAAAAAACAAACTCTGTACATCCAGCAAAATTTTCACCGGATGACAAGTATATGAGATATAGATTAGCTGAAAGATACAATTAGAAAAAATTTGATTATTGTTTGAGAATTCAGGCACTATTATGGTGCGTATTTACCTTCAAGTTTTACTTCAGTAAGAATATGCTTCTTCATAGCTTCTTCAACATCTGTTTTGGATGAACCTTGTTCTAGACTTAGTATAGTATCTAAAGCATAAAGTTTGAAAATGTAACAATGCTCTTTATCTGGAGGTGCTGGTCCACCATAACCAATTTCATCAAAATCAGTTTTTCCTTCAATTGAATCTGCAGGAATAGAATTTTCAGTGATTTCTTTTGTATTTGGAGAGATATTCCACAAGATCCAATGAGTCCAAATTTTTCCAACTGCACCCATTGCATCGGGATCATCCATGATCAAAACCAATGATTTTGCAGCCTCTGGAACATCATTAATTTTTAGTGGAACACTGAGATTTTCATTTTTATACCCATATTTTCTTGGGATGGTCCCCCCATTTTCAAAAGCTGAACTTTCTAAAATCATCTAATTTATTCTGTATAAAGTGTTAAAGTTAAATTTTTCTAAGATTCTAAGACAATTTTATCTTGTGAGAATGAAATTATGGATCCTCCTGCTTGCTTAATCTGTTTTTTCAATGCTTTATCCATTGTTCCAATAATAGATCTATTGGTTTTTACATAATCTAATAATTCCTTATCAGCAAAATTTCCACAAATAGAAATTGTTTTTAATTTTTTTATATAATTTAAAGTTACAATAATATCTTGTTTTTTTTCAGGTACGTCTTGTAATTTGGATAATTCATTTATAACAACTTTGGGAACAACAAAAGAAATTGATCCTATTTCAACGTCCAAATTATCAATATTTTTGATTCGTTTAGTTGCTAAATGAATTAAAAAGTTAGTGTCACAGATTACTTCAACCAACTATTCCGGCACCAATTAGTCTCCATCTTTCATCAATTCTTCTACTGATTGCTACATTACCACTCTCAAAGATGCAGGCAGGTCTTCTAAGCTCAATCTCAATATTTTTAGATTTTATTTTAGTAACCTTACCTAATACAGGAGCAGTTCCAATATTCAATCTAAGTAGTTCTCCTGACTGAATAGGTTGAACTTTGATATCTTCGGTGGTTCCTACTGCTGAATCAAATAAATTTACTTCTATTTTTAATTCAGTGGAATTTTCAGGAAGTGTACCAGGTTTTCCAATAACTGAGCCAATAAATGAATCACTTCTAGTCATAGAAGGATCTAATTTTGTACCAATAGCAACCAAGCCACCCGGTTTTACTGATTCAACAATTCCTGCAGCAGTACCTAAAGAGATTATTTCTGTCAGTAAGGGTTCGTATGACTTTTTTTTCTCATTCATAATACCAGGTTTAATTTCAATTTCATCGCCAATATTGAAAACTCCTTGGGTCAGACTACCACCAATTACACCACCTTTGATATCTTTTAATTTTGTACCAGGTTTGTTTACATCAAATGAACGCAAAACATGCATAATAGTATCCTTTTTTTCATCTCTTTCTGGAGTTTTGATTGTTGATTCTATAGAGCCAATCAATGCATCAATATTCAATCCAGATTGTGCCGAAATTGGAATTACAGGTGCTTTTGCAGCATAAGTTCCTTTAACAAATTTGGCAATATCTTGATAGTTTGCAAGAACCTCTTGGTAAGAAAGTAGATCAACTTTATTTTGGACAACAACTATTTGTTGAATTCCAAGAGTTTGAAGAGCTAAGAGATGTTCTTTAGTTTGTGGTTTAGGAACTTTCTCATTTGCAGCAACTAGTAGCAAAGCACCATCCATCAATGCAGAGCCTGAAAGCATATTTGCCATCAAACTTTCGTGACCTGGACTATCCACAAAACTTACCACTCTAGATAATTCGCTTTCTTTTCCACAATTGTTACATTTTGGAGTTGTAGAATATCCTAAAGGTTCTTCACAACTTTTACATTTGTAGAATGCAGTATCAGAATAACCAACACGAATTGTAATTCCACGTTTTAGTTCTTGACTATGTACACTTGTCCACGAACCAGTTAATGCCTGAATAAGAGTAGTTTTTCCATGATCTACATGACCAGCAGTTCCAATGTTAATACATGGTTGATAGCCATATTTTTTGATGTACCAATCAGGAAGAGTTTCTCTCCAATGCATAAGTCAGAATGTAGAATCGGTATATGTTAAGTTATTCTTTTTTATTTTCAGTTTTTTCTTCTGAAGATTCTGCTGCATCTTTAGCAGGAGCTTCAACTGGCAATTCTCCATCAAACTTACAATTTACTTGATAGATTTCTTCTGATACTGTATTTCCGCGCATCAATTTTCTTACTCTTTGTCCAGTCTCAGCAGCTTGCAAACCTACTCCTTTAGAAAGTAGAACATATTTTCTTGCTGCGCCATGAATATCATTTCTCATAGGTACACCAGACTTATCACTTCCTCCAGTGAGTTTTAATTTTCCATTTAATCCAACAACGGCAGCATCAGTTTCATTTCCTAGTTGTAATCCTAACAAGGGATTAGCATCACTGTCTTTAAGTTCCTTTGAAACTGATTTTCCTTTTATGTCAGATATTGTAAGTTTGAAGTTTGCCAAGTATTCCAAAAAAAAGATGAACGACTAATTAACCTTTGGACATTATTTTTAAATCAAGATTCTCAAAGATAGTTATGGGAGAAGACATTAGATGTCCAAGATGTGATAACAAGATGGTAGATATACAAGCATGTCATATGTTTTGTTCCAACTGCGGGGTTCATTTAGATTGCTCAGATAAAGGGAATTATTGGTAATTATATTCCGGGTCTATCTGGAATGTACTCAGATGACATATTGATTGCTTGATCTTTCATGATTTCAAGATAGGCATCATAATCTGCTTCAAAATTACAGTGAGGACATTTTACCTTAGTAATGTTGTCATCCAAGATTGCAACTTTTTCACATTCAGGGCATCTTGCATCCATATCTTAGTTTCCTAATCAAGATATTTAATCATAGTTAATGAATCTGTTTTGAGCGGAGTTAGTTTAGTCTGGTATGACGTCAGCTTCCCAAGCTGAAGGCCGCGGGTTCAAATCCCGCACTCCGCATTATAGTTCTCTAATTGCTTGTTCTATTATTCCCCTGTCTGGAGCCCGAGGAAAATATTTCAAATAAGCTTTAAGATCCTCTTTTGCACCAAAATTTTTGTTTTGTTTTTCTCGAAGATAAGCTCGATTTTTGTAAATTTTGGCAGATCTTTTTGGATCAAGTTGTATTGCTTTATTGTAACAATCCTCTGCCTTTTCAAATTGATTTGATTTAAGATAAAAATTTCCCAAACCATTGTAAGTTAGATATGATCTGTTATTGATATCTAAGCATTTTTGATAATACTTAACACAGTCAGGAGAATTTTGCTCATTCATAATTGCTCCCAGTAGATGCAGAGCAGTTGAGTTGTTTGGATCAAGTTGTATGGCTTGCTTTAATGATTCAAGTGCTTCAGAGGAATTCTTGAGAATATTTAATCTCTCAGATTCAAAACATAAACGATTTGATTTGGTACTAGAGTCATTTTCAAGTTTTACTGAAGATAAAATATCTGATGGAGCAAGAATTATCATCAATCTTCCTTCTTCAGACCATTCATTATCAAAGATATCCTGTGGAATTGCTCCTTCTTGTTGATCACCTTCTTGATTACCTTTCTGAATATAATGAAGGATTGTATTTTCTTCTTCATTAAAACCTGTAATGACAGAGGCATGTTGTGTAATTTCAGGAATTCCTGGAAGAATGACAATTGGAGGTATTCCAGAATCAATAATTTTTTTTAATTCAGTTACAGATGAATGAACTATTTTGCATGATAGACCATGCCTTTCTGCAGACTCTATTCCCTCAATTAGAACACTACCGTTAAATCCTGAATATTTTTTTGCAGTTTCTATGGCTTCGGCCATAGGTAATTCAATATTCCAATATTTTGATATCACATTAATGGGTAATGGAAGACAAATGTTTTCTTCATCAACAAGAGGCAAAAGTAATTCATGATCATCTTGTTCCATAAACTAAAGAAATTTTGAGAGTTATTAAAATCAATCAGAGTGAACAAAATTTTTCAATTAAATCATGACCGTCTTGACTCATTTCGGGATGAAATTGAGTTCCAAAAATAGGTTTTTTTTCATATTGTATAATTTCATATTTACAATTCTTTGATTCCCCAAGTGGGACTAAAACACTAGGTAATTTAGAAATCTCAAATCCATGGCTTTCAAAGACCTCTAAGGGATTATCTGAGATAAGATTGTCTTTGGAAATTTTAATTTTTTCATTTCCTTTTTGAAGTGATAGAGTTTTTTTAATTGTGCCTCCCAAAGTAAGGGTCAAAATTTCTGCACCATAACAAATTCCAAGTAACTTTATGTTATTTTTAATGGAATAATTAACAATTTTAGAATTAATTTCATTAGTTTTTTTTTCATTTTTCCTTCTTCCAGATAGAATAACAGAATCATAATTTTCCAGTGATTTTATATCTAAAAGATGAGGGACTTGTTTTTCAAATAAAATATTTTTTTTGTTTAGAAAATCAGTTAAATTTTTTGTATAGATAGAACCATTATCAACAACAAGAAGCAATTAGTTGCCTACCTCAATTGCGACATAATGTATCTCAGGAATTCCATCTTTGACAAATACTGTTCCAATGTTGAGATTGTTTTCTTCTTGCCACATGAAAACTCTATCGCTACGGGGCTTTACAAAGTCATCAATGAATTTGGTCAGGAATTCCTCTGTATTTACACGATCATCTTCAGTAAAGAAGAACATTTGACCTTCATTGAATGATAATGGAATCTGAATAGATGTAGGTTCAGCAACCATAATATCATTTTCTTCAAATACAGATTTTATTATATCAATTCTATCACTTCGAACTAGTTCAACATAATCAACATCAGCTGTTGTTACAGTTGATGCCACTCCAGAAACTTTCTTCAAGTATGCTTCAAATGCTTTTTCTTGTGTATCACCTAAACCAACATAATATTCTCCAGTAAATGCGGCACCTACTGCTGCAATAGTACCTAATTGGGCAACTACTCCACCAGCACCTGCGGTATATACTGGAATAAAGTAGATATCATGTTCACCTACGCGATATAAGATATTATCACCAATTCTTGGATTTCTTAAGAGTGTCTTTAGTTGAGCAAATTCTGGATCTCTATCAAGTGCCTCTCTAACTGCAGTTGGACCAATCAATTTAGTTGTAGAATTTAGTGGGACTTCATAGAACTGCAAGTTTCCTAGACTAGTAAGATCATTTTCAACTATCATGTATCCTGCAAGGTTTCTTCCTTGGGAACCTTTTAGCTCCAATGATAATAAACCCAAGAATTCAGTCTGTTCAAAGCCAGGAGGTTTTGCTTCAACATAATAGGTATCAAGACCACGTGGAATTTCATAGAATTCATTGGCTTGAATAAATGTCTCAACATTAGTTACATGGTAGATATTATACATCTCTGCTTTCCAATTAAAGAGTTCAACAGGATATCTGATTTGTTCTTCTAACCAAGCTGGCATTGGTTGGAATCGTTCAGAGTATTGACTAGTAAACATTTCAGAAAAGAAGTCATCTCCAGTCTTAAGTAATTGAATATCACCGTTGTATGAATCCACAAGTGCATATCCTACTAAACGCAAGTAAGGATTACCAATAGACCAAGGAACATCATTAGTATCAAATCCTATAATTAATGGAATCAACCAATAGGAATTTTTTCCATCAGTAACAGGAAGTGAATCTAATTCTTTTCCAAACAGATCATATAGAAAATAAGGATATAGTATTTCCATCCGATCGTTAACGTCTTTGTAACGATTAATGTGGACTGATTCAGCAGGAAATGAAAGTAAAAAGTTTGGCTCAAAGATCCAACTTAGTGGTGGGGAAACATCTAATCCGCCTAAGCCTGAATAGGACACGCCTCCAAGCTCTGCGCTGGTTGAACCTCTTGAAGTAGGATAACCAGACCAAGTTTGTTCAAATAATCCTCCCTCACCATAGTAGATTTCTCTTTGTTTGAAAAATTCGCCGCTGTCAACAATTTGACCATCGGTTGCTTCTAGAGTAAGAAATCCATTTGGAACGTGTGTATAAACAAGATGCTCATTATACCATCTATTTTCTAGACTGACAGATGTGGGTAGAATTGGTTTCATAGAAGCCGTCCAATACAGAGTATTGTTGAAGCGAAGAATATCATTATCTTCAAAGTCCACGTACGGAATAAGTCCTATTTCGGGCTTTAATTTGGCAAAGGCTGCCTCCCAATCCCAAACTCGAATTACATCAAGAACATCACTATTTTGTTGTACATAATTATTAATATTATTTGGGGAAACTGATGTCAGCTGAACATCATGAATGTTTTCTTGCACATTGTTTAATTCACCCAGATATCGATTTACCCCTATTTGTTGAGCAGTGTATGGTCCTAAAAATTCAATCTTCTTTGCATCAGCGATACTATTGTTAACAGAAACAACTCCTACTACAATAATTGCAATTGCAGCTATTGTTAAAATTCTAATGTATACATCTCTCTTAAACATATGAGTTAGAACGCGTGCTCGAATTCTATCTACTATTGAAAATGCAATTAGTGCAAAACCTATGATTAGTGTACCACCAATTATGTATCTTGTATTGTAATCGATTTGATCAGTAAAAAAAAGATTAAAGCCTGCCCAGATTACACCAATGCCAACAACGCCTTCAATAGTTGAAACATAGTTTAGATATCTAGGTTTTCCATCATTAGAATCCTGCAAAAATGAAGTTATAACATGAATAATTCTATGAATTCCAACATACAAAACTAAACGGAGTCCAATTGCAGCAAGCATTGGAGGAATTAATATCACCAAAGCAGGAATCATTGGAACAACATTTTCTGAAGCATAATTTGGATCAGTGTCAGGAGTCACAAAAGGTAGAGAAAATAATTTTGGCAGGTGTTCGATTCCAAGATCAGTTCCATCAAGAAATGACATTGCTGCAAATCCAAACATGATATTTGCAAAGAATGCTCCAAAAAGCAGGATCTTGGTAATTTGCCATATAACAAATTGTGGAGTACTTAATTTGTAATCTCTAAAACTTGGGATATTACTTGAGATGGATTGTTGTGCCCCTCTGCCAAGAAATCCAATTGCTGTACTAATTCCATACCAGAAAATTGAAGATCTGCCAACAATATTTACCCGTATAAGGGCAATGGCAGATAGAATAACTGTAGAGATTAGAGTATAATAGAGAGGTTTGCTAAATTGATCGCCAAATTCGGTGAAATTCATTGATAAAATTACTGCTTGATTTCCAACAGTAACAAAAATCACGATTCCTATGATTGCAACTATGCCTAATCTGATGAATTTGCCTGCATCAGGAGGTGGAGCTTGCTTATCAGTAGCGGCGCTATACAAAATCAAATTTCGTTATTATTTGGTAAATTAATGTCTTACCAGCAAAATTAAGCTATTGTTGCTAGTTTTTTACAAATCATATAAACTGCAGTAAACGTAGGAATGGTTATTTTTTCGTTGGTATATGGACCAAATTTTTTATTTTTTAGTTTAAATTCAATTGGACAGTTAGCGAAAACTTCTACAGAATTATCACTTAGAAAAGATGCTTCATTATATGGATCAAACTTTGATAAATCTCTGCAAAAAATTTTTGTAAGACCACTTTTGCTGTTAATAGAACCAGGTAATCTAAAAATTCTATGAATATCCATCGTTACATTTGGATCAATTTTTACTCCAATTTTTTCTGAGACATCAACAAGGGTTTTTTGAAAAGAAGAATAACCATTTGTAAGTAACTCTGAAATAATTTTTGAGCGATTTGATTTTGAACCAAACACTTGCTTGGAAAATTTTCCTCTCCATCCTTTTTCATTAAAATCAGGAAAAGATGAACGATTTGGTTTGAATTTTTTCATTCCAAATGTTTCAGGGATTGTCCCATGGAACATGATATAATCTACAAGTTCTGATCTTTCTCTAGAACCGATTTGTTGAAATTGTGAATCATACACATAAACATGAAAGCCTTCATTACCAGAAAAATAAACATGAATATTTTTCGGAATTATTGCAAGATCATTAATTAGAATTTCAGATAGTTTAGATACTTCCCTTTTTGAGGAATCAATACAATTTTTACAAGGTAAGGATTTTTTTTCTAATTTTGTAGAATTACATTTTAAACATCGTTCAGAATTTTTTGAAATGTCATTGCATTCATTACATATTGATATGGTATGATTTTTCCTACAGGATAAATTGAGATCTTTTGCGTCTATATCAAAAATTAAATCTGCTCCTTTCCAGTCTTTTTCGTTCATTTGTAAATTGGGAAATGAATAATATGCATTTGAGCAATAAACATCAGATGGAATATTCTGCATAAATAATAGATGTAATTCTTTATCATCTTTAATTGAAATGTGACGAGTCATTCCAGAATTAAATTTTTGATAGCCAAATTCTCTTTCCGATGTCCGTTCAGGTACTCTAATTAGATCAAAATGCTCAAAATAGTATTTTTTGAACGAATCTTCCAGAAATTTAGTGTCAGCTTCTTGCATTACTTTCTCTTCTTTCCAAATTGTAATGGATTAATGATGTTATCACATTCAGAGGTTGCAAAACAGAGATTTTGAGTTTTTAGTTTCTGACAAGAAGGGCAAGAGTATTGAGTTCCACTTCCCGAGGATCCAGCTAGATGATTTAGTTGATAAAGTGTTACTCGTTCGTTATAGTCAGGAGCATTTTTGAATAATGGAGCAATTTGTTCTACTGATTGACCCTTTGATAAGAGAAAAGTAGCCAACATGAATCTCCCTGAATGAGGAAGATTTTCACCTTTTTCAAGCACTTCAATTGCATGTTTGATACATGGAGGATATTCTCCAGTAGTTACAGTAAAAGTAATGAATTTTTTTGATAATAAAACAAGTTTGTTTACAGAATCCTCAAAACCAGAAATCATGGTGGGAGTTTTTGCATTAATAATTTTTGAATTGATGTATGTTCCCAATTCTTTTCTTATCAATCGAACTGTTTCATGTGGAGTAAGAAAGACTCGTCCATTTTCCACATGTCTGTTAATTAGTTTCCATTCCCTTTCATGAAAATTTATCGAATGTTTTAGATAATCAGATATTGGAATAACAAAGTAATCATCTAGTTTTTCAACTTGGACTGAAAAGAGATCATTAATTACTCTAATTGCTAGTTGTTTTTTTGATTCATCTGAAATGGTCGCTAGATCTTTTTCAAGAAACTTTTCAGCACGTCTTGCCTCTGCTAGTGCAAACCTTTTGATCAAAGTGTGTATTCCACTTAGTTTCAACAATACAATAGCTAACAGAAAAGAGAAAACTTCCCTCGGAAGAGCTGCTTCTTTTGATACCTGATCTCCAATCAGATCAGATTTGTAGATCTTTCCATCTGCTGCAACCTGAATTCGATTAAAAGCCTTGTCAATGAGCTGTTTTAGATCAGGATCTGTTCCAAACTGCTCTAGGGTAAATCCCTTATCTTTAAGATATTGACCAGCATCTGCTAAGAAGGGATACTTTGCAATTTCATCTTGTCCAAGTGCTAGCATAATAGTAATTTATCACATTTACTTAAAAATCTGGTTTTACTAGTTAGATGCTAATTTAAATTATGTTTAGAGAAGATGAAAAAATATGAAGGTTGGCTGTCATGTCTCAATATCAGGATCAATTGACAAGGCAGTAGATAATGCTGTTGAAAGAGAATGCTCTGCTTTTCAGATTTTTACCAGAAATCCAAGAGGTTGGCACGCAAAAGATCTCACCAAGG
>JAOTZM010000122.1 GCA_029861345.1 Candidatus Nitrosopumilus sp. | reverse complement strand
TTTTTCCATTTTCATCTGAGAAACTACATACAAGTATTATAACTGTAATAAGTATGAATTTTTATTGGAACTAACAAGAGAAGAGGAATCTGCACTAAAGGGTGAGCAGGGAGAAATTTTGCAGATGACATATAGAATTTTAGTTGCGACTGGCGAGGCAACTGATGCTGAGAAACTAATACCCATAGCATGGGCCCATCTTTCTGGTGTAAATTATAACACTATTGGAGATGCAGGAGAAGAATTTCTGTCAGGTATTAGTAAGAATGCTAGGGTCAAAGTAAAAACAACTCTAAATCCAATGGGATTTGATATTGATAATGTCTCAGATTATGGATTAGGCGAAAATTTTATCTCAAAACAACTATCAATTAGAAATTCATATGAAACAATGGGAGTAATTCCTTCGTTTTCATGTATTCCTTACGAAATTTTTGATATTCCAAAAGATGGAACTCAAGTTGCATTTGCTGAAAGCAATGCCGCAATTCATGCAAATTCATATGATAATCTTAAAACAAATAAGGAAAGTGCATTTAGTGCCCTAGCTAGTGCAATTACTGGAAAAAGTCCATTCTCATCATTACGAAAAGAAGATAATCCCAATGTTACGATTAGAATGAAAGTAAAAAATCCAAATGAACTAACATATGGAATGCTTGGATTTTTTGCTGGAAAAGTTGGAGATACTTCTATAAGCATTTCTGGTCTTGGAGAGATGGACACAAGACAACGCAAATCTATGTGTGGAGGCATGGGGACGTCAGGAACTTGTGCAAAGTTTCTTTTTGGAGAGGAAGATTCAGGTTGTGAAAAGGTAGATTTTGATGAAAAAGAGATGCAAAATGTTCATGATGAACTAAATACTGCGGAAAAAGGTGATTTGATTACACTTGGTAGCCCTCAATTGGGATTAGAAGAGATGTATGATCTAACTGGCAAACTAAAAGGCCGTTCTTTCAAGAAAAGATGTATGATATTCTGTCCCAGAACCGTAAAAGAACAAGCAAAAAAAATTGGATATATTAATGAGCTTGAACGTGCAGGTTGTGAAATTCTTTCTGACTGTTGTACATGTTTGACTCCTTTGATAACTAAAGATAATGTAGATGCAGTCACCACAAACAGTATCAAAGGTGCATTCTATCTCAAAAACTCAAATGGTGTTGATGTTAATCTAAAGTCACTATCACAGATTATTGAAGATGAGACAAGATGAAAAAAGTCCTAGTTTCAGGAAAAGTACAAGGGGTTGTTTTAAAATCTAAAAATCCAATTAACTTTTTAGGGACGGTAGATAAAAAAACTGGAATTATTAGCGACAAGAATCATGATCTTTTTGAAAAGTCAATCAAAGATACAATTCTTGTTTTTCCTTCAGGCGTAGGTAGCAGTGTTGGAGCCTATACAATTTACTCAATAAAGTCAAACAGTTCAGCACCTCTTGCAATGATTTGTCAAAAGGCTGATCTTACCGTAGCTACTGGATGTGCATTGGCAAATATTCCATTAATTACGATTACAGATGAAGAATTTGCTTCAATTGAGAACGGAATGAAAATTTCACTTGATACGGATTCCTCTAATCTAATTCATTTTCAGTAAAATTTTCTTGTTGTGAATCTCCTATGCCTATTTCTTTAATCTGACTTTTCCCAGCAGGTAAAACACGAACAAAGTCATCTATGCTTATTTTCTTTGCAATTTCTTCATATATCTTTAAAAATTCCACTCTTATTTTTTTGGCAGTATCTACCATTTCTGATCCATGTGGTTCAATTACCGCATAACAGATAGAATTTTTCTTAATTGTATCTGGTGGACCACATGTTAAAACATAATCATCTTCTTGAGAAATTATTCCTACAGATAATTTAAGATTAGCAGCTTTGATAAAATTGCGTTGCCCTTCTATTGTAAAAGAACCCTTGGGAAGAAATTGTCCACTTGGAGCAGATTTTTTTACTTGTTCCGGATTTACCCAAAAAGCACTTAATCCATACAATCCTTCTCTCCATGCACGACTAAAACAAACAGTAGCATGAGCAACTTCATTCATGCTTGTATCTGACGCGTTTTGTGCATCTTTTAATATAAAAAATGGTGATCCAAAAATATCTGCATGAAATATTTTATCATTTTTTACCAAATGCTTTCTAACTACAGCTGAATTTGATGCTGCATCCCTTCCGCCGATTGCAAGTAACCCATCAGTAGTAAAGAACCATCTATATCTTTCATACCAATTTTTCTTTCTAATTTCTGACACTAGAATCAAATTTTTTTCGGATTCTGTTTTGTTTTGTAATTTTTCTAGCTTTTTCTTTGTCTTTTCCTTTATCTCTTCAATTGAACTAATTGCACCAGATTGTTTTTTTGCTTCATCAAACAATACTGAGGCAATTGATTGAAGAGGAGCTTTGGTATTTATCTTGATTTTTTCATCCTGAATTATAATTAATTGAATTCCTTTTTCACTAACTAATTTTGCATTATGACTAGTCAAAATTTCCTGTGCAGAACCATCACTTATTGATATTATTCCTCTTGATATCATTTCAAAAAGAGAATTGGCAACATTTGTGATATTTTTTGATCTTTCTTTGACTGTTTCAATTGCTTTTTCTTGCTCAGAAATTTGGGTTTGTAATTCTCTGATTTTTTTATCAGAACCACTTGATTGAATTGATTTTCCTTTTTCAACTATATTTTCTGTAAAAACAGTATCGAGTCCTTCCATGAAACTACTGACATTTGTTATCTCTCCCTCTAATTTTCCTAATTTTAGTGGAAGAACTTCTATTTTTTCATTTCTAACTATAACTGTATCATGATTTCCTGATATTACATCTGAAACAATTTTCTTTGTGATTTCAAAAATCTTCTTTATTTCTTCAGGCGTTAACAGATTTCCATTTTTTTTTTGATCAATATCTGCAATTTCAAAAATCGCTTCAACATATTTTTTTGGTAAACCCAAAGTTCGCCCAACCCATTTTGCAGAACCTAAATCTGTTGTTTTAAGATCTTCAAAATATAATTCTGACATGTTGAAAATATCCAATCCATTTTGTGGAGGCTGAGCATACTCTAATCCAACACTTAGCTTTCTATGTCTAACTTCTATTGAATGCTGTAATGCAAGAATCTTCATCTCTTTATTGCAGAGTAAAATATTCCCATCTCCAAAAAATTCTCCTACCAGAACAAATTCTTTTCCAAATCCTTCAAAAGTAAAATATGCAATTCTTTCTGCATCAATTTGTTCTATTTTTTTTAATTTTAATCTAAGAAGATCACTCCGTAATCGTTTGAGCAGTCTGTTTGGCTCCATCTGATCAATTTTTACGGCAGTTAGCCAAACACCGGACGTTGAAATCATCATAAAGAGATCACTTTTCTCAGTATGATGAAGTTTGAATAGAATGCTGTCTTTTGTAATTCCATATATGTTGCTGACATAGTAGTCTTGAACTTGTGCTGAAATCTGATCTACCAAATATCGTAGTTCGATCCCTGCCAAAGCCATTGCCATAATTATTTTACGTCTAAAATTATACTCTTGCTTTCATATGCTCAACCCTTGACCAAAGATATTAAACATGGTCTGCTTGAGACACGCTAGAAATTTACTTGGCAAAATTCAAAAAGAAAAAATCTGAACCTACAATTGGACCCAATGATTCCAAAAAAGAATCTATAAAAGAAGATCCTGTTGATGTCCCGGAAATAGAAAAATCTGTGCCTGCACCAGAGATCCCTACATCTGATCCATCAGTAAATATTGCTGAGAAGAGTGAAAAAGATAGAAAATTAAATAAATTATTTTGGTTACGTGTTGGATTGGCTGTTATTGCAGGAACTGCAGCAACTTTCATCTTTGAAGATATTGAAGGCGAAGATAGAAGATGGGCATCTATTGTATTTATGATAGTGATATTCATGGGAACAATAATAGTTGCAAAAGGAATGAAAATGCAATTACCATCATCAGACAGAAAGAAACTTGTTACGCAAGGTATTGGAAGTTATGTCTTTATCTATTTGTTCATTTGGATTTTAACTTATACACTTGTTCATGCAGGAACGGTATCAAGTGGAATCCCCTCACCGATTTCCTAAATTAATACAGGAAAGATTGTAAATGTGGAATTACAAAACATCCGGAATTCCTGATGAATATTTTGAGCGAACAGAAAATGTACCTATTACAAAAGAAGAAGTAAGAACAATTCAAATTAGTAAGGCAAGACTCAGCCCAGGACAAACTGTTTATGATATTGGCTGTGGAAGTGGTTCAATTTCAATTGAAGCAGCATTTCAGATTGAATCCTCTGGAAAAGTATTTGCTATTGATTATGATGAAAATGCAATAGAATTAACGAAAAAGAATATGAAAAAATTTTCTCTTTCAAATATTTCTGTAATCTATGGAAATGCTAAAGAAAAAATTCTGGAACTTGAAGAAGCTGATGCAATATTCATTGGAGGAACTGGTGGAGATACAAAAGAAATAGTAGAAATTTCTCAGAATAAGCTAAAGACTGGAGGTCGAATTGTAATAGGTATTATATTGATCGAGACACTCTATTCGATACTACAAATTTTAGACAAACTCCAGTTTGAATCTGTTGATATTACTCAGGTGACAATAGCTAAGAGCAGAAAAACTCGCACAGGAACCATGATGCTTGCAAGAAATCCAGTAACAATCATTTCTGCTACCAAAATCTAATCTAGATTTTTAATTAGGTGAGAATTCATACCTTTCATGCCTGAATTAATTGGAATAGGTGTAGGTCCTGGTGATCCAGATCTACTAACTGTCAAGGCTGTTAAAGCAATCCACAGTGCAGATATCATAATGTGTCCTGCTTCAAAAGAAGACAGACCAAGCATTGCATTATCAGTTGTTTTACCATTAATTGATAAATCAAAAAACCAGGAGATTGTGAAGCTAATCTTTCCAATGACAAAAGATAAAGATGTTCTTAAGGAAACATGGAAAAAAAATGCTAAGATAATGGCTGAAAAAGTTTTGTTA
>JAOTZM010000121.1 GCA_029861345.1 Candidatus Nitrosopumilus sp. | reverse complement strand
GAGATAAAGTATTAACAATTAGTTAATTGCTTCAGTGAATTCTTCAGTTCCTTCGCTAGTTATGACAAGTACGTCTAAACCATCACCGCTTGCTGAATCTCTCAGCGCTGCTGAACGGACTGCACGTTTAGCCAAATCAATTGCCTCATCTTTAGTCATGTTTGGTTTGTATTGCGGATCTAATACACCCAATGCCATTTCAGCACCAGTCCCAACTGCGGCATAGTTATCAGGAAGAACTGAACCTAAAGGATCAAGAGTATACATTATAGGTTTGTCAACTACGCCACCAACAATCACTTGGGTCAATAATGGGAAATATCGTCTTTCATACATCATATTTGACATCATTTTAGCAACGGTGTTAGGAGGGACATCTCTTTTAAGTTCCATTTTTCTAATTTTTGCGAGAGCTGAAATCTGCAATGACAAGATTTGCATATCGGCTACAAGCCCAGCGCAAGCTGCACCCACTTTAGGAGTAATTGGGAATGTTTTTTTGGTGGATTTACTTACAAGGAAGTTTCCAAATGCTATCCTTTTTTCACTGGCAAAAACCACGCCACCATCAAAAGTAATTCCAACAGCAGTTGCTCCTGGCATATACATTGACATAATTCAAATAATTTTGCAGCATAATAAAGGGCTTTCTACATTTCACGTGTAATTTATGAGCAAAATAATTATACTGAAAATTTTAGATAGTCTTGTTGGCTACAAGTGAGATTAAAGAAAAAGTGCTCAACGACGTTGTCTTTATGGGCTTAAGATCAGCTATAGGTGTGATCTTTATTGTTCATGGAATAGGCAAATTTAATCCCGGATTTACTAACTTTTTGTCAAACATGGGACTTCCAGCAGAGATGCAGATTCCTATTGCATTAGCTGAGTTGATTCCAGGAATTTTGTTAATTGTAGGAGTCCTTAGCAGATTATCTGCATCCTTACTTTCAATTGTTATGCTAGGTGCAATTTTCCATGTCAAAGGAGCTCAAAGTTTGACGGGTGATGGCGGAATTGAAATTGATTTGATTCTACTCGCATCATCAATAGTGATTATGATTGCAGGACCAGGAAGAATTTCACTTTCACATATTATTAAAAAGATACCTAGATGCCTCCACTAGTTTCTTCCAAAGTTTTGCATAATCAAATAAGCACACTTTGTTGTCTTCTTTAACAAATCGACTCTGGCAAATTCATTTGGAGAATGGATTCTTGAAAACATGTACGTGCTTCCTATTGATATGCATGGAGCTTTTAGAATATCAACAAACGGATACATCGGACCAGTTCCGGCATTTGAAACGTTTAGTATAGATTTTCCAAATGATTTGTCAGCTGCATCTTTAACTTGAGATACAAAGGGGTTTGAAGAATTGGTTCTAGCAGCTGCTTCACCATGAAAAACTTTGATGTTGACATCATCAAATCCTTTAGATTTTAGATGTTTTTTTAATTTCATGACTTGCTTTTTTGGATCCATTTTAGGTATCAATCTAAAATCAATTTTGACAAGAGCCTTACCTGGAAGCACTGTTTTTGCACCATCACCAGTATATCCAGAGACGAATCCCGCAATATTACAAGTAGCACCTCCAACTAGGGCCTTTTTTGCATCCATTCCCCTCTTATTGCCTACAAAAGAAGTTATTTCAAATTCTTTTTTAAAGATATTTTCGTCAAATGGCTCTTTTTTAATTAATTCCAAGTCTTTTTTTGAGAATGGTATCACTTCTTTGTACCAATCTCTTATGAGAATTTTTCCGTTAGAATCTCGAAGTGTATTGACAGCTTCAATTAATCGCCATGCAGGGTTTTTTATCAAAACTGCCAAACTAGAATGAGCATCTCTAATTGATTCCTGTAGTGATAATTCAACAAACAGCAGTCCTTTCATTCCAAGACCAATAATCGGCCTATTTTTTGCATCAACATAACCAAACTCCCAAATGACGCCATCACAAGAAAATTTCTTTTTGTATTTTTTTAGATATTTTTCAATGTGAGCACTTCCAGTTTCTTCTTCACCTTCAATTACAAATTTTATGTTGCAAGGCACATCACCTGTTGTCTTTAGAGATGCTTCAACGGCTTTGATTCTTGTAATTAACTCACCCTTATCATCAGTTGCCCCCCTCCCAAAGATCTTGTTTCCTTTTCTAGTTCCGCTAAATGGAGGATCATCCCATAATTCAAATGGTTCAGCTGGTTGCACATCATAATGATTGTAAAACATCAAAGTCTTTGTTGGATTTTGTTTGGATTTTATCTCACCATAAACGATAGGGGCCACTCCTTTTTTTAATCGTAGGATTTCAGATTTTATTCCAGATTTCTTCAATAATGTTTGCACAAGTTTTGCACATTCTTCAATCCCTTCATTTTTTGCAGAGACACTTGGTTGTCTAATCAAAGTTTGCAGGTCTGAAATTAAATTTCCCATGTGGGAATCTACATGTTTAAGAGTATCCATGGCAGTCATACAATTTTATCAAAAGGTTTCATTACCGTGGGAATCTCATGTAATAGATCCATAGATGTTATATGCAATCCCAGTTTCTTTTGAACCAATTTTCCTGTCAATCCATTGATGAAGGTTGCTGCAGCAGCAGATTCCAAAGCATTTCTATTCTTAGAAAGCATTCCTGCAACTAGCCCTGAGAGAACATCACCTGTTCCGCCAACTGTCATAGCAGGGATTTTCTTCTCGTAAAGATATGTAGTTGAGCCATTTGAGATCACATCAGTTGAGCCCTTTAGTAAAACAGTGATTCCATATTGTTTGGCATTTTTTTCTACAAGTTTGATTCGTTCATTTTTTGAGTTAGAAGGGAATTCGCCAAATAATCGCTTAAACTCTCCCGCATGCGGAGTTACTACAACATTTTTGTTTGCCAAAAGAGGTAAAACTTTAGGGATTAAAGCACTAGCATCTAAGGATAACCTTACATCTCTATCGAGAAGAGATTTTACAAGATGTAGTAAGGCATTTTTTTCTTGTATTGCAAGACCCATACCAATTGTAGCAGAATGCAAATTACGAGGTAATGCACCTACAAGTTTGTTTACAGCACCACGAGTTAATTTTTGATCAACTAATGGAATGACTATGAGATTGGGAGAAATTGCACGAGTTGGTACTACGTTGATTTTGGGAACAGATGTATAAACTAGATCAGTTCCACATCTAAGGGCAGCAATTGAGGACAAAATTGGAGCACCATGATAGATGTAGCTTCCTCCAACCACTAGAACAATACCATTATCACCTTTCCTTGAGTTAGATTTTCGTGCAGGAATGAATTTCTTAACGATTGGAGTTGAAAGATTTTTTCGTATCAATGCAACATAGTCTAGAAAATAGAGGAATAAATCTTATTTTGAAGTTTTAAGGAAAAATTAAGAGGATTTTTTGGTAGTTTTTTTAGTAATTTTTACGGTTTTTGATTTTTTGACAGTCGCTTTTGATTTTCTACCAAAAAATGCCTTTCTTGCAAAACAAAGATAGGTGGTATGACCTATTCCTTGGAAAGAGTGTCTGGTCTTTCCTTCTCTAGCATCAATTGTACGCAGGATATGTTCAGTGGACTCTATGTCAGTAAATTCATTTTCAACTAGCGCCATTGTCAATTTTTCTAATTGATTCATAGTAGGACAAATAGCAAAAATGGAGCCACTTCCTTTTAACATATGTCGTACTTGAGGAATCACAGTCCAAGGGTCTCCCAAATCAATCAATGCCACATCCATGTCTTCCAACGGCATCTTTTTTGCAGCCTTTAGATCCAAATTGTGCTGTGTGACATATTTAGAAACTCCAGATTTCTTGATATTTTTTTCCGCAATCTTCATAAATTTTTCATCAACATCAAATGTGTATACATGACCACGTGGTTTTACAATACTTGCAACAAAAGAAGTAAGTGAACCACTACCAGTTCCTATCTCTAAAATCTTTTGGCCGCTTCCAATTCCAGCTCTTGCAACAATATAGCCAAGATCTTTTGGATATACAATCTGTGTACCATGTTGAATTTTCATTACATAATCATACATTGTTGGTTTTAGAAGATAGACATACTTGTCCTTGTTAGTAGTTAATCTAGAACCATATTCTTTTCCTATTGCGTCAGAATGTTTGAGTACACCGATATGTGTATGAAGAGATTCTTTTTTTGCAATTTTTACCAGCCATTTTTTTGAACTATTAAAGTAAAACAATACAGAAGAGTTTTGTTTTATTTTGTCCACAAAATTTCCCTAAAAAATTTTAGATAAGAATCTACTGGTCATATTAGACTAGAGACAAGATTTTATCAAACGTTTACAAAATTAACCCAATAGTAATTTTTTTTGGCCCCAATTTTTTATCAAAAATGTAGTTCTAGTGGACTCATTGAGTCAAAGACATCTCACGGTGTTAGCTGGGAACCAATAGCTCACATAAACTAGTTAATGCACTTTATAGTCTCCAGAGCAAAGGAGACTGACTTTTTCTCTGGGTGTCAGAATAAGGAAAAGCAATACATCTAAACAACTAGGACAAAATAAAAAAGTAAAAAATTTGGCTTGAGTTAAGAATACAATCTACAGAGAAATAAAATTCTAGCACAAATAGTATTTTAGGGACAACAAAAATATAATTGTGAAATGACTGAATTCAAAGTTCAAGGTTCTGGAGGCTATGTAATAGCTGAATTAACTGATGAGCAAGCAAAAAAAGCAGATTTAGGAGTAGGAAAACTGTTTTTGGCTCCAATTGGAAAGATTGAAACAGAAAAAATGTTCAAACATTACTGTAACAATTGTGAAACTGAATTTGATAATCCACCAAAAATTCAGCTAGAAGAAAACCCCAATGAAGAAGTAGCAGAAAACTTGATACTAGTAGAAAGAGGACAATACACTTGCGAAAAATGCAGTTCTATTATTGGAGAGTACAGAGTCTTCAAAAAGAGTGATGAATCAAGTGATATCGGAAAGGCAAAACCTTCACAATAATTCTAAAAATACCATTTTATTTCTAAAACCAGTAAATGAGTATTCAATAAATAGAGTGATTTTTTACAAACAACATGACAAATATGAAATGTGTATCATGTGGAATTAGTTTCTTTTCCCCAATGGGTTCAGACAAATGTTCTAGATGTGCAGGAAAGGA
>JAOTZM010000120.1 GCA_029861345.1 Candidatus Nitrosopumilus sp. | reverse complement strand
GCAGATCCAATCAGAGAACATGATTGTATCTGGTGTATGGCATGCGTATCTGTTTGTCCCCCTCAAGCAATTAAGGTAGATCAGGCAAATGTGGAAGCACATCAGAGAGCAGCTGAAACTTTGTAATAGATTTTGCAAACTCGCATGATTAGAAAATTTTATTTTCTTTTTCTTTATTTATAGCAAAATTATCGAAATTCTCGATAAATTCAGATTTAGTCGCGACTAATTTTGTCTAGATTTAAATATTAATCTGAAATAAAGTTTTCATGGTAGATCTAGTTATACCCGAAGATTTCTGTACTAGTGACGAAATTAAACCAATAGGTAAAACAAGCCACTCAGATGGCGAGAATTTCCACTGGATATGGACTAATCCAAATGCAGACAAACTATTAGCATCTGATAATGATGATGTTAAAGCAGCTTATGAAGCACATGGAGAAGAAATAACTCCTCTAGGAATTCACGGAACAACTGTCGCAGTTGATTGGGATTCCTGTGTTGCAGCTGGTTCGTGTATGAGTGTATGTCCAGTTCAAACCTTCCAATGGTATAGAACCGAAAAAGACATTCCAGCAAAAGATTGTCTTGGTGAAACCTTTGATGGCACTGGTTTGACAGAACAGGACGAAAGATTAGACTATTCAGACAAATCACAACCAATCAGAGAACACGATTGTACAATTTGTATGGCCTGTCAAGAAATCTGTCCTCAAGGAGCAATTCGTATTGAAGCCGCTAATCAGGAATGGCATGAAAAAGCAGCTGGTACGTTTGTAAAAATGGCATCAACTTCTGTAAATCCACACGCACACGATTAAAGAAATTTTTTCTTTTTTCTTATTTTTCTATTTTATATCAACAAATTTTAATCACTTTTATTCATCAATTTCTGCAGAGGTCGCCTAGCTCGGTAGGGCGCGGGCCTTGAGAGCCTGTGTGCGCAAGCATACGGGGGTTCAAATCCCTCTCTCTGCGTTTTTAGTTTTCTAGTGTTGCAAGCTCTGCTAGCATTGCAGATAACTGAATCTCAGAGTTTGCACCAACTAAGATTCTATAGTCATACTTTGCAATTACTTGTAAAATGTCTGATAGCTTCTCATGTTTTGATTTGAAAACAGCAGAATTGATATACTTTAGGAAATCAGATTCTGACATTCCATAAACTTTGATTAGTTCTATCATCTTTTCTCTTGCTTGGGCAACTTTTCCCGATAATGCAATCTTTAGAACCTCATCAACATCACTAGTTTTAGTTAGCCCAGCTGATGACTTTACGTTTTGTTCAGTTATTCCACCCAGACTTGCAGTTGCCTGCATTAGGTTAATTGCATGCCTCAAATCCCCTTCTGAATAATCATAAATTGCCTTTAGTCCCTTTTTGTCTGCCTTTACTTTCTCTTTTTTGGCAATCTCCTCTAGTCTAGCAATGACATCTTTCTCTGGAACTGATGTGAACTTGAAAGTTGCACATCTGCTTTGAATAGGTTCTATAATTTTTGAAATATTATTTGCAATTAAGATAAATCGACAAATTTTTGCTGTATCTTCAATAATTCTTCTAAGAGCAGTTTGAGCATCTGAAGTCATTTCATCTGCTTCATCTAAAATTATAATTTTGAATGGAACCTCTGCCATTCCAGCAAATCTCGAAAATTTCTTTACTTTTTCTCTAACCATTCCTATTCCTCTCTCATCTGATGCGTTTAACTCAAGAGTATAGTCTCTGGCATATTCTCCTAGGATTTGTCTTGTAATGCATAATGCAGTAGTTGTCTTTCCGACTCCTGCAGAACCTGAAAACATCAAGTGTGGCATATCTGTTGGGTCTTTGATTAGAGCTTCCAGACTACCAATTATCTCAGTTTGGTTTACAATCTCTGAAAGTTTTTTTGGACGATATTTTTCTACCCACATACCAGTTGCTGACATGAGTACTTTTGGTTCAATCCCCATTAATAAATCCGAATTGGTTATTGTAACATACCGCAAATTAAAATCAAAACTCCACAAATTAACATGCGATCAGCCTGTGGTTAATTAAGATCAATTGATCTCACTAAATTGTTAATAGAATTAATCGATCCGATACTTGAGGATCTAAAGGAGGATAAGTGATCTAGCATGGAAATAGACAAAATAGAAAAAGTGCATTCAATAGGATACCGCCTAAAGGATGCTAAAGTTACAATTAATCATGATATTAAATTCAATGTTGCAGGAATGAAGACTGAAGGAACTCAAGATGAGGTAATCAATATGCCTCAGTGGGTTGGAAAGATACTTTCTGACAATAATCTGGCAACCCTTGATTCTCCAGATATGATTACTGAACTAAAGCAAGCACTGTCAAAAGAAAAGATGGTTGGAGAGTATCAAATCTCTACACTAGATCCTCACTTTTACATCAAACTAAAAGAATCCATGAAACAATTGAATCGTCATGATTTTGATCATGTTGAAAGTATTATGTTGGAATTATTCAGAATGAGAAGAGGTAAACTGATAAAGATTGCAGACTCTATCAAACTAAACTCTGAACTCTACAACAAGTTAACTGTTGAAGAGAGTATTTTTTACAAAACTATTCATGATAACAGCGTAGAGTTTGAACGACAAATAAGAGGAGATCTAAATGAGCAACATTCAAGCTAGTACATTTACAGATTCTGCATTATCAGATAAAGTAAAAGAATTTCTAACTAGATTCAAAGACAAGTCTGGCATCTACAAGTATGTAGAGGCAATCGATGAGATGATGCCTAAAAATGCAAAATACATTATTGTTGACTATAATGATTTGGTTGTTGAACCAGAAATAGAAATAATATTTTCTCAAAATCCTGATAGACTCTTTGATGCATTCTCCAGAGCAATCAAAGAAGCACTACAAACAAGATTTCCTGATTATGCAGAAAAAATCAAAGATGAAGTTCGTGTAAGACTAATAAATTATCCACTTCAACGAAGTCTAAGGCAGATTAATGCAGAAACCATTGGAAAAATTACCAGTGTTTCAGGGATGGTAGTTAGAGCATCAGAAGTAAAACCTCTTGCAAAAGAACTGGTCTTTGTTTGTCCAGATGAACATCAAACTAAAGTAATTCAGCTAAAGGGAATGGATGTTAAAATTCCAGTTGTGTGTGATAATCCAAATTGTAAACACAGAGACTTTGAGCTAAAACCTGAAGCAAGCAAATTTATCGATTTTCAAATTCTTAGATTGCAGGAACTTCCTGAAGACTTACCTCCAGGACAACTACCTCATTACATTGATGTTACAATTAGGCAGGATTTAGTAGATAATGCAAGGCCTGGAGATAGAATTATTCTTACAGGTATAGTAAGAATCGAACAAGAATCAGTTGCAGGAGTTCAGAGGGGCCACAGTGGATTATACCGATTAAGAATTGAAGGAAATAACATTGAATTCTTGGGTGGACGTGGTGCTAAAACATCACGAAAAATACAACGAGAAGAAGTTTCCCCTGAAGATGAAAAGATGATCAGAGCATTGAGTCAAAGTCCAGATGTGTATCAAAGACTAATTGATTCATTTGCTCCTCACATTCAAGGACAATCATTAATCAAAGAAGCTATCTTGTTACTTGTTGTAGGTTCTAATCAAAGACTATTAGGTGATGGAAGTAAGATTAGGGGAGACATCAACGTATTTCTGGTTGGAGATCCAGGTACCGCAAAAAGTGAGATGCTAAAGTTCTGTGCAAGGATTGCACCAAGAGGTTTGTATACTTCAGGTAGAGGCTCAACAGCTGCAGGACTTACAGCTGCTGTAGTTCGTGATAAAACAGGTATTATGATGTTAGAGGCAGGTGCTGTTGTACTAGGTGACCAAGGCCTTGTATGTATTGATGAATTCGATAAGATGAAACCAGAAGATAGAAGTGCGTTACACGAAGTTATGGAACAACAATCAGCTAGTATTGCAAAAGGTGGTATTGTCGCTACTCTTAACGCTAGAACTTCCATTTTAGCTGCAGCAAACCCCATGTATGGAAAATATGATCCCTTCAAAAATATTACAGAAAACGTAAACTTGCCTATTCCATTACTCACTAGATTTGACTTGATCTTTGTTGTAAGAGATATTCCAACTAAAGAAAGAGATGAAAAGATTGCTAGACATATTATTGAATTACACACTCCTCAAGGAACAGACAAACGTTCAGTAATTGATGTTGACTTGCTTACAAAATATCTATCATACACAAAACGATTGACTCCCGAATTGACAAAAGAAGCTGAAGAAAAAATCCTAGCCTATTATCTCCAGATGAGAAACGTAGAATCTGAGGAAATGATTACTGTTACTCCAAGACAACTAGAGGGAATAATCCGACTTTCTACAGCAAGAGCTAGGCTGCTAATGAAAGATAAGGTAGAAGAGGAGGATGCTGAGCGTGCAATCTTCTTGATTCAGAGTATGCTTCAGGATGCAGGAGTTGACGTCAATACTGGAAAAGTAGATCTTGGAGTACTGCAAGGCAGACCAAGAAGTGAGGTCTCAAAGATGCAGTTGTTCATGGATGTTCTTAAGGGTCTTGAGGGAGACAATAAGATTGCAGTAGAAGAGAGAACATTTGTAAAAGAACTTGAAAAGACTGAAAAATTCACTGAAGAAGAAGCAAGAAACTATATTCGAAGAATGCTTAGAGAAGCATCTATTTATGAATCAAAACCCGGTCATTATAACCGAGTATGAATATAGAAAAACTAGATCTTCCCGACTCTGCAATTGAATTTCTAAAATCCCAAGGTTTTGAAAAACTATATCCACCACAAACAGAAAGTGTAAAGTCTGGATTACTAGATGGAAAAAGCATACTAGTTTCTGCCCCTACT
This sequence comes from Candidatus Nitrosopumilus sp., assembly GCA_029861345.1. Taxonomy (GTDB): domain Archaea; phylum Thermoproteota; class Nitrososphaeria; order Nitrososphaerales; family Nitrosopumilaceae; genus Nitrosopumilus. The sequence goes on along the minus strand of JAOTZM010000120.1, from coordinate 333 downwards.
GCAAGCGGGAAAACTCTGATTGCAACACTTGCAATACTAGGTTATCTTTCTAAGAATAAAGGAAAGGTGATTTACCTCAGTCCTTTGCGTGCATTAGCTGCTGAAAAATTTTTAGAATTTAAAAAATTAGAAAAAATTGCATTAGGAAAAAAAATCAAAGTCAGTATATCTACTGGAGATTTTGAGAATATTGAAAAGAATTTGGGAAAAAGTAACGTGTTAATTTTAACAAATGAAAAAATGGATTCTATTATTCGACATGGTGCAGAATGGGTAGAAGAAATTGGATTAGTAATTACTGATGAAGTCCATTTGATTGGAGATGAAAGTCGA
>JAOTZM010000032.1 GCA_029861345.1 Candidatus Nitrosopumilus sp. | reverse complement strand
AGGCTTTATCTTGTAAAATTTTTAAAATTATCTAGAAAACTATTAAGAATTTGATTCATCGAAGGTTTCAATATCTGTTTCTAGTTCTTTTCCTAAACCTTCCCACCATTGTTTAGTTTGTTCTGTCAATCTCCCCTCACAACTTACGTCGAATTCTCCTTTATAGATCTGTCGGTTGATCAATACCTGATCACGTCTTAACAAAAAATAAAATATTTCTAACTCTCTTCTTGTTTTCTTTTTATCTTTCTATAAAAAATTATCATAAGAGTTGCTCCTGCACAACCCCAAAATAACGGTGATAATCCAGCTTCAATAGTTGGTTGGAATAAACCTACAAAACCCAATGACATTATTGCAACAAGAACTAAGCCCAACATATCAAGCATTTTTATCATAATTTTTCTATTATCACTTCGTAAAATTAAAAAGATATATGGTTTTGTAAACCGTACAGTTTGTGGATAAATATCTTTTAATAATACTAATTTTTATGGTTGCAGGCATTCCAATATCCCTTGTATCTCCAATTACTGGAGAAATATATGAGCAACCACTAATTCCATTATTTTATGGTTCAATTGCAGGAATATCTATCATTATTTTGTACAGCTCCTACCAAGAAAGAAAAGAACGACAAAAAGCCAATGCTAAAAGAAGATCTAGAAAATAGATTTTAAAGCTCTAGTCCAAATGATTCGGCAATACTTGAGAACTTTACATACGATTCTAGGTATTGTCTTCCCTTTGCAGTAATTACAAAAGTATTCTTGCCGTCAAACTCAATTTTGTTAATGAGATTTGCACCGGTCAAATTCTCTAAGAATTTTGATAATCTTGAATGTGATAAGTTTGCCTTTGTTAGAAGTGATGTTGTTTTGATGCCTTCTTGTCCAGATTGTTCAGTAGCTGTCAGTAAATCTGCTACGATCTGCATACTAGTCCTATAGGAAACCATACGTAATTTACTGTAAAACTCTGATATAAGGGTATTACCATTAATTCAGATCAGATAAATAAGCTCTGGTGTGATTTTTCTGCATTGTCTCCACAATCATCTATTCCTTGGTTTGATGATTTTGTTGGTGTTGCTTACAGATACTATGACCTTAGAATGAATGTTGTTCCTTTAATGACTGACAGAAAAGAATCGGCATCTCTTTGGCATGAGACTATTCATTGGTGGTTAGATCCCTCAATCAAAGTCAGATTTGTAGAATCTGATGATAATTACTGGTTTATTATGGGTTCAGATTCTCAAAAACAGGATACCAATCTGTCTTTCTTTAAGGAATTGCAAAAATCTGAAAATTATGAACGATTCAAGAAAGGCCATGGAGGAGAGGCATATCTTAGATTAGGTGTATATACAAAAAAATCACTTATTGATGTAAAAAAAGATGCTTTGTGCAATTGTGGTCATGAAGCTCAAGATCATGATGAAGGAGATGATGATGTATGTTTGTATAACTACTGTGATTGCAAAAAATTTTCTAGTTTTCAAATAAACTTACTGAAAAGAAAAAAAACAATTACTGATATTAAATTTTTAGAAGAAAAAGATGTAAAAGATGACCCTCTAGCATGGAATTGTCTTAATGCTAATAAATATTCAAAATCAAAACTAGTCTAAATGTTCGTTTACTCTGACATGCTCTCCAGGATAATGCTCTTTAATTTTTTTAGAATAGCAATTTCCACAAATTGAACCTTCTATTCCCCATTCATCCATTGGGTTGAAATGAAGTTCAATTTTTTCACCACAAATTGCGCATTTTTCTTTCGTTCCCAAAGCGTTCTTGCTCTTTTTAATCGATATAAAAAACATTCTGGAATAATCCCTCACACAAAAATTATGTTAAATATTACCTGTTTGTACTGAATTAAGGTAGGTAGTCTGACCAATGTAAACCTCCTGCAAGATTTTTACTTGGTTGGACTTCTACCTTTTGAAATTATAATAAACTGCTTGTTAGTTTCTTCAATGCCAAAATCTCTTCCTCTTCTTGCCTAATTTTCTTATCAATTACTCTAAGCATTGTATCATTCCAAACATGTTGGGAAAAGAAATTATGCTTTGTATTGGCCATTTCAATCTCATCATCTACCACTGTATCTTCAAGGAATTTAGTCACAATTACATCTGTGATCTTCAAAATTCTGGAATTAAGTTTGAAACTACAAAAAATAGGCTCTAATTTTCTTATGTCGCCCTTAAAGTCTCCTTTTGATTCAAGAATTTTCTTGTGTAGTATTCTAAAGTATACTGCTACAAAAAATAAGGTTGCATATCTTTTTGTTTTGTGACCTCCTTGTTTTCCATACTTTAATGATTTTTTTGCAAATTCTTTGACAAGGTATGGATATAGTAAAATTCTGTAATCATCCTTTAGATTATCGTTGAAGATGTCATCATATTTGCTTCCTCTTGGAAGAAATTGAGCTGGTGAACTGTATGCTTCAGTTGGCCTTTGTTCTATTCCTGCAACCAGAGATTGAATAGCATCTTTTGCAACAATAACTTTCTTGTGGTTATTTGGAAGATAATTGTTGTACGTTGCATCTCCTTCATATGCACACTGTTTTGATTTGGTTTTTGTATCAAAAGAACCTGCCTGAATTTCATAAAAGTAACCACAATTTTTTAACTGTGATTTAATTGATTTATGAAAATCCATCAATGAAACTAAATCTTTTCCTCTCACTGAATTTTGAGAATTTCTATACTTTGTGATGTTATTTTGTTCTTGTTCATCATCTGCTTTGATTATAGTAACTGTCATAGAGCCTTCTGTGTTTTTTGTTCTCTTTGAATGATCAAGAATAGAGTTTGATGTTTGTGCCCCATTAACTATCTGTGGTGCATTAAGCTCAATTATGCTCTCTCCTAATTCTGCAAAGTCACTAACTACAATTGTAATTCCATTATTGTAATAGAAGAATTTTCCTGGGTTGCTTTGTAATGTTTCACGTAATCCTTTGTTAACTGTGGTCTTAAATTGCATCCATTGTCTTATGTTTGATTCAAAGACATAGTCTCTATTCTTGCTTACAAATTCAGTAAGTTCTCGCAGCTTTAAAATTCCTAGTATGGTATTTTCATGTCTAAGCATTCTCTCTAGTTTAATGGATGATTTTTTTCCAGCTGCAGGTTTTTTAATTCTGTCCCATAACTTTTGAATGATCTTTTCTTGGTCGATAATCTCAACAATTTCATCTTCATATTCTACTTTCTGATCTGTAACATAACAACATTTTATCTTGAGATTTTTTTCTTTAATTTTTGTGACAAGTTGAGCTAATTCTGGTCTCATTTTTGTCACATCTTTTGCAAGTAATCTTTTTACATCCTCTTTGAATTTGGCAATTGCTTCTAGTGAATGTGATGTCCCATATTTTGATTGAAATAATCTAATCGTATTATCTGAAAAATCTACTGGAAGATAAGCATCAATACCAAGATCATTTGCACCATCAACAATTGCATCGGCTGCATCATCTTCAGTAGCCTCAAAAACTCTTGTTAATACCCATTGAAGAAAATTATTACCTTTCTCAACTTCACTTTTAGAATTTTCAGCATATTCATGAATGCTTTCCTGAATATTTTCTGCAAATCCTTCTAGAGGAGGACTGGAATTTTTTTGTACTAAAAGTGTGTGTGAACCTGGTATGTATTCCAGCAATCCATTCCTATTCTGAGACAATCTATTTTTCTAATATGCTATATATTTAGAGAATTTGGTAATTATGTAATAACTCTGTTTTGGATATGATGTGATTTGCTTAAAAAAATAACTGTTATTGGAACAATTGGAATCTTGATTCTTGTAGCTATTGGTTTATCCTTTTTCAATGACTCCATTCAAGATGAAGATTCTGATTTGATTGTTGAATCTGACGTGATCATGCCTACCAAAGTTTCTCGTCCAGGATGTGAGGAAAATGATCAATGTTACATTCCATCTCAAATAGTAATTGAGAAAGGAAAACAGGTAACTTGGCTTAATGAAGATTCAGCTTTTCACAGTGTAACTTCAGGATTCTATGACGCGCCTACTGATCTTTTTGACAGCGGTTACCTTGATCCATACCAGTCATTTTCATTAACATTTGATGAAACGGGAATCTATGATTACCATTGTACGTTACATCCTTGGATGGAAGGACAAGTAACAGTTGAATAAAGGTACCCGAGGGAGTCGAACCCCCTTGTATAGGCTTTGCAGGCCCACGCATAACCGTTCTGCCAGAGTACCGTTTTGAAAAACACAAAATGAACAATTAAACTCTTTAGATTAGACGCAATAGTTTGATTAAAAAACAAATGCGTTCTAATCATACTGAATGACATTTTTATCCAAACAACGTACAAGAGACAGCTATTTTGATAAGATTTCAACTAAAAGTAAATCCTTGAATAATTCAACTCGTATTGTACTTGATCAGTTTGACATTTTTTGTAACTCTGAGTACTCACATGACTCTGAAAATGTAATTCAAGAGTTTCTTGCCTTAGATGGAACACAAAGGGAAGAATCAGCATGTGATGTATACCAATCTTGGATCAATTGGAGTTTTAAGAAAGGAATTTCTCCGAAGACACTAAAGGTTTACTTTTCTTTGTTAAAATCATATCTACATTATCGTGGAATAAAGATATCTGAGAAAGATATCAAGGCTAATGTCACGCTTCCAAAACTCATCAAAGAAGAAAAATATCCTTTATCTATGGATCAGATACATGATATTCTAAAAATTGCTAGTTATTCAAAAAAATCCTTGTATCTTGCTTTGTTGTCATCAGGAATGAGAATTGGTGAGGCAGTTCAGATAAGAAAAAAGGACACTAGTTTTTCTCAAGGAAGGTTGACTGTAAAAATCCCTGCAAGAATAACAAAGACCAAAACTGGCAGAACAGTATACATTTCAAAAGAAGCAACAAATGCAATAACTCCAAAACGAAACAAAATTAAAGATGATGGCCTACTTTGGGGTACCAATTCTAATTATTTGACAGCAGTACAAGCTGATGTTAAGGCTTTTTCAAAATATGTAGACTCTTCCCCGTCTAAAATGAATTCAAAAGTATTACCAAAAATAGATAAACAAATTGACTCTGATACATACAAAAAACAAAATTCAGAGGAAGAAAAAATTTCAGTTGCAGTTGACAAACCAAGACATGAATCAAAACCAAAACCAAGCGAATACAAAAGCGAGAGTGCAACACTTGTTTTGTCTATAGTTGTAGGATTATTTGGAATAATGGGAGTGGGACATCTCTACATTGGAAAGATCAGGCGTGGAATCATAATTATGGTAATTGGATTTTCACTTTGGACTGTAGTGTTTATCCCATTTTTGTTCTTGGGAATAGGTGATGAGATAGAACAATCAATAACTGCAGATATGGAATTTTTACAGTATTCTGGTGGCCTCCCACAGAAAGATACATCTGCAGTTCTGATAGGATTTGTAATTGCGATAATGGCAGTATCGATAGGATATCTTGTACTGTATATCTGGCAGATATTTGATTCTAGAAAATTATGTAAAAGATACAATCAGCATCTGGAAAAAGAAGGAAAACCATTGTGGTAATAGTAAATATGATCTATTGTTACAATTAGATTCTATTACAAAATCGAATACTGATGATTCCTCCCTTTATCTTTTAAACAAATTTTGCAAATGTTGTTTAATGAAAATACAGGATACAAATAATGAAAACATCCAATTCATGGAACTACAATGTGGTTGTACTGTTGATGATTTTGAAGGTACTTTACTAAATGAATGCACAGATCACATGCAAGCAAATTTCATGAATTAATTTGATTTATTTTAAAAGATTTATAGTAATGTAAAATCGGACTTGTTCAAATGGTCTACAAGGGAATATGTACAAGATACAGTGCAAAAAAGCCTGGAATGAATGGAAGGTATGCAATAGGACAAAAAAGATATTCTCAATGTCAGATTTTTATTAACTGGGAAGGCAACACTGTCCTTGCTGTGGATATGTTTTGAGGACAAAACCAAAAGGGACACAAACCAGGAACAAACTCATGATAGTGCAGCAGGTAAAAAGAATCTAAATCAATTGTAATTGAGTATGATCTTACACACCAACAAAATAATTCGTCATCGTATTTGATTAAAACTATCTCTAACTTTTTTAACCTTTGTCACACAATTACATTTTGATGGTTCTCAAGTATTTTCAGTTATCTGCTATTGCTGTAATTTTACCACTTGTTGCAAGTATGGGATTTTCAGGGATGTCATTTGGAGATGACGACGATATAGAATCTCCCAGAAAACAACTGGAAAAAGGAATCGAATTAAAAGATGTATTGTGCAAAACTGACTACGTATTGGTAATTCTGCAATCTGACAAACCTGCATGTTTGAGTAATACAACTTTTCTAAAGTTAGAAGAACGTGGATACATCAAGTCAGTCATAAAAGAATTTGTGCAGCAATCACCTTCTTCAGAAAAAATCCAAAAAGAGACAACCGTTACTCCTCCTGTTGCAGAACCAAATGTTAGTTCAGGATCAACAATCAAAGGAGACACTGGAAAAGCATCTGCTGCAGAAATAACAAACGTTCCTGCCTCTGAAGGCTCTATAGTGAATTTCTATATTACAGATGATGATCTTAATACACGTCCGGACAGAGTAGACATTGTTGATGCAACAAATCTGCTTGAATTTTCAATAAATGGAATTCCTATCGAGGGTCCTCAAAGGATGACTGAAACTGGATTTGACACAGGACAGTTTTATGTAAAATTACAGCTTCCCGATTCCATAAATGGAGAACCATTAAGCCAGGATGATATAGTTGAGGTAACATACCTTGATGAGACTGATGTTGGAGGGGATCCGCAAAAAAGCTCAAAATCTATACCCTTGTCACAAACATACGCCCAGGTACAGACCTCCAACAGTGGCGGCAAGACAAGAATTGGACATGAGTTCACTGTGAGAATCTACGAACCTGATGCAAACCTTGACTCAAGGGATGAAGATAGAATTCCATTAAGCAGAATAGAGTATAGAGGAGAAGGAGGAATAAGGACCACTCTGAGCAATCCTGTCTTTGACGCAAATACCTCTGTCCTAAGAGAGACAGGAGAAAATACTGGAATGTTTGAAGTAATAATCAAGATTCCGAGAACCATTGATGGGGATACAGTACACATTGGTGACTGGTATGAGCTTAGATATGTCGATGTTTCAACTCCGTCAAACTCCTCTGAGGAAATCAAATTAAGAGGCAAGATAGGATGAAAGTTTTTTGATTTCTATTAAGATATCAGAACCAATACTAGCACTGTAGTATACATAATTGACCAAAATTTTGTTAGTTTTAGCAAAACGATCACTTTTGTTCATTAAATTCAACTTTGTCCACTAAGTCTGAATTTTTCATATTATATTATAATGGCCAGTTTTGGACAAGCATGGAACCGACCTCCTTCTGATGGATTTGCAGACAGAATTTCAGGTGTGTTCAAACAAAAGGCACCTCTAAAACCACGCGTAGATAATGCAGTAAGAGGCCTGAACAGACCCATATCAAAATTAGATAATACATCAAAACAGCTCAACCAAAAAGATGACAAGTTATTTCAGAAAATAGTACAGGCTCAACAGAACAAGGATATACATGCAAGTAAGATCCTGGCAAACGAGCTGGTGCAAATCAGAAAGACAAACAAACTGTTAGGAAATATGCGGACAGCAGTAGATCGGACACAACTAAGGCTATCTACAATAAGTACTCTTGGAGATGCAATTGCATCAATGCAACCTGCAATGCACACAATGAGAGCAGTTGGTCCTGCAATGAACAAAATAATACCTCAGGCAAGCCAAGAGTTAGAATCAATGGGCAATATGCTTGGAGACATGATGCCAGGATCTATGGGTGATGATTATTCCTTTGCAGACTCTGGGTTGTCTTCACAAGAAACTGATGCTATACTAAATGAAGCTGCAGCAGTTGCAGAGACACAGGTAGGCAACAAATTCCCATCAACCCCCTCAAGTGTTACTGACAAGTCAATGTACTATATGTGATAAGATGATTATAGTATATGATGAACCAACACATAAACAATATCAATCAGTTCACTCCATTGGATGCAGTTGCAAAAAACACTTTTGTTGTCATCAATAATTTTAACCAGTATTGTTGTGACATGTGTTACTCCTGTTTACGCTGCTTCACCATTAGGTTTTGACAAGGTGACATATACGTGGACTGACAAGATCTTCATTACCATAGTTGCTCCCGATTTTAATTTTGATACATATTCAATTGATGAGATTGGAAATGATTCCATTAATCCGATCAAAATCTCAACAAGAGGTCATACACTTGACCAGTACAAGCTAGTTGAGACTGGTCCCAGTACTGGAATATTTACAGGAGAGGTAATCCTAACTGGATTCTGCCATGATGCAGATGGCAATCCCAACACAGGCATCCAGTCACGTAATAACTCTTCTGAGTGCAGCATTGGTGATGATACAAACCCAAGAACTGGACCCTCAAATAATGGTGGTCCTACTAACGGATTTTTAGAGGCAGACAACGATGACGGAATTACAATATCTTTTGAATACACTGAAAATGAGACTGTCCTGGGTTCTGCTCCAATACGGTGGAGTATTGGAGAAGTGCAGTGGCTTGAGGCAAGTTATCCTGCAACAGGAACCGGAATAATACGCGTAATTGATCCTGACATGAATCTGAATCCTGAGGCAGTTGACAATTTTAGTATTGACGTGTGGTCTGACTCTGATGCTGGAGGAGTAGACCTTACCGTAATTGAGACTGGTGAGATGACAGGTGTGTTTGAGGGAAAATTATTTTTTAGTACCACAAGCGAATCGTCTGGTAGTAGGTTATTGGTTGGGCAGAGTGACATAGTAACTGCAGAATATGAGGATAATACATTGCCTAATCCCTATACAGTAGCAGATGAGCTTGATGTCACATCTACCACAATCATAGGCACTGTTGTACCACCTCTTGAGAGAATATCTATGAATGAATGTAAAACAGTTGATTCTTTTGGAAATGAATTGACTAATGTATTAGTTGACCAGCAGATACAAATTACATGTGATTTGGCAAGCAATCAGGATAAAGAGCAGCAGTTTGCATATCTAGTTCAAATAAAAAATTCTGACGATAATAGAACAGTTCATCTTTCTTGGATTACTGGTACTCTTTTGCCGGGACAAATGATTAGTTCATCATTGTCATGGAATTCTAAAGTTCCTGGAATGTACGATGTAACAATGTTTGTGTGGGAAAATCTTGATGATCCTATACCGTTAACAAATCCTGTTTCTCTAATTGTGAATGTCAATTAAAACCTCATCTTGATCTGTATTTTACTTTTACATACGTTGTTTTCCTAATTTTCCCCTAAAATTGATACAAAAAAAGTGTTTAATTGGACATTTACGTTTGAACTAACTCTTTAGATTAGACTCAATAGTTTGAGATTAATGTTAAGAATTCAAATATTAGAATTTAATTGTTTAATATTTTTTTAGCATACTTATACCATGGAAACTGCCTATGTCTTGAACAGTTGTGATCATGGTTCTGAAAAAGCTGTAATTGAAGACCTAAAGCATATAGAATCAGTGAGAGAAGTTAACGGAACATTTGGGGCATATGACATCTTCCAAACTAGAATCACTAATGGTAAAATGATAATTTCATATTATCAACAACCGCAACAAAAGTTGTGTAATAAGTTGAATTTAGACCCACGTGTAAAATGAGATGACGTCAAATCTCATTGAGGTTTGTTTCCTGTGTGCAAATTATCCTCAAATTGGGAGAAAATTTCTATGTTTCAATTCTAACAAAAAGAATCCAGCTGGATTATATCTCTTAATGGTGTATAGTAATTAGAAATGCAAACTTACATTTTACTAACTTGTAATCCTGGGTATGAAAAAGAAATTATCACTCATTTAAAAAGTATGAAAGAAGTTACGGAGATAAACGGCATCTGGGGCAAATATGACATTTTTGTTAAAGTATCTCATGGAACCCCACTTGGTTTGGACAAAATGGTTGAAATATTCAGAAATATTGAAAATATTACAAGTACCTATTCCCTGCCTGTTTTGTTTGGTCAAGGTGGCTCAATTGATGATTAGATATTTTGAGTATTATAATTTGGAATTAAAATTAAACACCAAATGACTGGGATTTTTTTTCACATCTAGGACACTTTAGTCCATTTGTCTTAAATCCACACTTTTTACAATAAATGTTGACACCTAACACATCATGAGATGATGTTTTAATTGATTTGACAATTAGGATTATCGCTATTAAAATTCCTATTCTAATTCCTATCCATAAAATTACCATTTAGTATTTTTTGCTGGATTACATATTTAAAATCCCTCAATCTTAAAACCCTAAATTCGCAGTAATGGTAGTTTGTGCTTTAATATAAAATTCTAATCTAGGTAACTATTCTTTTTGCCCAATTTGAGAAGAATGACAATAAACCACATCGTTCATGTAATAAAGTATGGACTTTTCAAGAATACTTGTTGCAATTGATGGGGTTGAATCTGCAAAGAAATTTTTTCCAAAGTCTCTCTTTTTGGCACTCAAGTGTAATGCCAAATTGGATCTAGTTCATGTAACACCGTGTGAATTTGGGGGTGAAGTGCCACAACTTTTGAGTTAATAGAGCAACTCCAAACAAAAGCAAAATTAATTCTTGAGGAATATAGACAGGAAACCATTAAGAAAAATCTTATTATCGCTAACTTCCTATCTTGCTCTGGAACCAATTAAATTGATTTTGAATTGCAATGAAGAATTCGTCAGTTAATTTTTTAATTTCATCTTGTAATGTGTTAACAATCTCATTCAATCGTGCCACCTCTTTTTCTAAATTGAAATTTTCATCTTCTAAAATCAAGACTCTATCTTCTAATTCTGCAATTCTCTTATCTTTTGGGTCTTCTATACCTAGAGATTTTGCTCTTTTGATTTCCTCAGTGGTCATCGGTCTTATCTCAATGACATCTAAAATTCTAACATCGGCACTTAGATTGTTAACATCTCCAGAATCAAAAATTTGTAATGTTGTTTCATTAGAAGTCGTATGTACTTCCATTTCTGATGTGTCTGATCTTTCATCTGGAATAATATCATTTATCCGCTTTCCATCCCAAAAAATGTAAAATTGTTTATCTCCGGTGTATTCAATTTCAATTTGATAAATCCAATAGGGTTGAGTGTAATATTTCTCAGTAATGGATTCTCCAAAAGCTACACTACTAGCCGTTGAAACCAAGATAAGGATAAGGACAGATGATATGAGTAGTTTCAACATCTGAATTAGTCTGATTAAATACTAAAGACTTCTGATCATCACATAATTTCCCTATTGTTCAAAAATACAAACCGCCTGTCTGATATACTATGTGGTTATCTTCAAATCTTTTTTTATAAAATAATTCTAGATTGATAGCCAAAAGACAATAGTTTAGATATTGTGACCTATCTATCTGATGCATATTAGAGAGAAATGAGCAACTTATTTTCTGTTCGATTGTTTCTAGTTTTTTATCCATGATTTTGATAGGTAGGATATAGTTAAAATAATGTTGAAGTATCAGTATTTTTCAATCATTGTTAACAAATCAATCTATACATGATATTGTGAATAATGATTAAATTCCGCAGATTTTAATTATCTTTTTTGCTATTGTGTCAATCTCGACATCAGGATCAGTAGACACAAAGAGAATTTTGTCCTTGACTGGAAACGTCATCACGACTACTTTGGCTCTCCGTGAAGCAGCATACTGAACTGGTCCTACATTATAGTCAAAATCTTCTCTTGTTCTCACTCTCAGAGCTACCTCTAAGAATATTTTTCGTCTCTCTGACTCGTCTTTTAGAGGAGTTACTCCCTTTCTAAAATCACCTAAGATTAGATTACCCATATAGTCAACAAAACCTGCAAATCTTATTTTTGGCTCCTTGAGAAGTTTTTCACATATTATCGGGTATTTTTGATATTTCAAGCCATCCACTGATTGAGCCATTCAAAAAATAACTACGTTAAACTACGATAAAAAGTCTTATTATTAGAAATTAACGGTATCCATTTTTCTCCTTTGACTTCCCATATTGTTTGTTCTTGAATTTCATAGAGAAAGACTTCGTCTATTTCCTCATACTCTCTTTCTTCCTTGCTGTGTAATTCTAGTTTCTTTAAGGCTTCAAAGTGATAATCCTCTAAAACTTTTCCATGTTTTGGACATTGTACTACCCATGCCATATTAATTCAGTGTAAATTATCATTTGATAAATATAAGTAATATTTCATTAAAACTATATGTTTATTAAAATATTCATAGCTATTCTATATAAATTTCAAGAAATGTTACAAAATACTTCAAATATAATCTCCATGTATAGATAATATGACAATGTTAGAGAAGATACGAAGAATAGATTTAGATGGCAAAATACTTGACGAGCATAAAAATTCTCATACAAAACAAACAAAATTTTATAAGAACTATGAAATGATTTTCGAAGAATCTCTCAGAGCAGCAATGGGTCAAGGATGGTGACAGTGAAAGAAAACAATCAGAAAAGAGTTGGAGCACATATTCTGATAAGTTGTGGAATTGATGAAAAAGAAGCATTGCTTGACAGGATAAATAATCTTGAAAATGTAGTAGAGATAAGTGAGGTCTCAGGAAATTATGACATAATCACAAAAATTAATGCAGACAATACAAAATCATTACTGACTACTATTAAGGATGAGTTAGGCAAGGTTGTAAACATCAGTTCTGCAATCATGTTGATTCATACGGATTTACAACATCTAAATAAAAACAAGGATAAATCAAACACAATTTCCAATAAGGGTAAAATAATAATTATAATTCTACAAACTATGACTATACATGTTGTGAACAATGTGGTTTACTGTTACCGCATTGTCATTGTACTTGTCCATACTGGGGAGAAAGAGACAGTTGTGAGTGTGCTCTTTTTGATGCAGCAACAGGTGAATAATAAAATAAAATGACACTCAGACTAGCTGATTACAAGACTGATGTACATAATGACTGATGTCCTGGCTGTGGTGATTTCGGCATCATTAGTGCAATTCAAATGGCATTAGCTGAACTACAGATACAAAGAGACAAGGCAGTTGTTTTTTCTGGGATTGGCTGCTCTGGAAAAACTGCACATTTTATCAACATTAATGGTATGCATGTACCACATGGAAGACTACTAACATATGCACAAGGTGCCAAAATAGCAAATCCCAAGCTGACAGTTATTGGTACTGCAGGAGATGGTGATGGATTGGGAATTGGTGCATGGACAGGCACACCAGAAGGTTTGGAACAACAGGCTATCAATATTATTGCTGCAGTAATTGTGGTAAGCTATGCATTTGGTGTAACAATTTCGTTATTGGGCATAATGTCAAAATTATGGCCAGGCGGAATCAGAGTAGATCCAAAAGATGAAGATATTGGGTTGGATGTAACACAACATGGAGAAAGAGCATACATAGGTAAAGAAATTTAATTTTTTCCAGATATGCAGATACTTATTCATAGGTAGGAGATTCCAATAATAGAATCCAATAAACCATCCTAATATTGTTAAAAATTAATCATAGATTTTTTTATTTCATAATCTCCATTAGGATTATGAAATTTGATATAATCTGATCTGAATTTGTTATTTATCAAATTTTATTATTTTAGTTAGGGCGTCAAACTAAATTAACAAATTTCCCTCCCGGAGCCATTCTCTTTTTTTCTAATTTATCAACAATCTTGTGATTTTCTCTATTTCACATGGTTTGCCATGCTGTTAAATTAGATTTTTGCATGGCAACAAACTCTTTAGATTAGAATTTGTTAAATGGTTTGGAAGCCAACTTTACATCTTCGCCTTTTACAGTTTTTCTACCTGCATGAGACGCCATATCTACTGCACTTTTTGCAATACTGTTGGCAAATTCTTCAATAATCCTTCTTAACTCATCTGCTGATTCGTCACTTACTCTTTCAGCTCCTGCTTTCTTCAAAATTCTATACATGGCAGATAGTCCTAGTTCTGAGGATTTCATGAATCTTGTTTTAGTTTTTTCCGAAAAAAGATAATGAGTGAAAAAATATCACTAAGGAATCGATTTATACAGACTATCTTAAGAAT
>JAOTZM010000119.1 GCA_029861345.1 Candidatus Nitrosopumilus sp. | reverse complement strand
TCAGTATAATAACCTACTAGAATGAAATTAGTAATAATTATTTTCTAGATTTCATATGCTTGTGAACTTTGATTCCAATTAATGCAGGTGCTGCAATATACATTCCCAAATTAAGTGCAATTACAGATATTCCAAGTCCTAGAACTTCAACCTCTGAGCCATCATCAGCTAATGTCATAATTGATAGCGTTGAGACCATTGGAGTAATAAATGCCCTCACTGCTTCTTGGAACAAGGGATTTTCTCTTTCCATGTCGGCAATTATTGGTGAGAACGAATAGTATAATTGATTAAATCCAGTCATGAATGCTGTTCCAGATGTAGTACTCATTACAGTATTATCTCTAATTTCTCTGAGGAATTGAACTTGTGGTGCTAATTCAGTTCCATATGTTGCAGTTGCAATAAGGCAGCCACCTCCGTTTTCAGGTTCTTCACTTTTAATTACTTGACAAACACCATCAACTAATTCAGTTCCTGCTCCACATGTTGGTTCGGGTTCAGGTTCTGGCTCGGGTTCAGGTTCTGGCTCGGGTTCAGGTTCTGGCTCGGGTTCAGGTTCTGGCTCGGGTTCAGGTTCTGGCTCGGGTTCTGGGAGAGATTGTTCAAATTCTCCACCAGTATAGATAATTTTAGCCTCACCGGTAGTAGCACCAAAATGCAATTCAACAATATAATCACCACTTAATTTCCAGAGTGGGCCACCTGCTACAAAACTATATTGAAAAGAACCATCAGAACTTGGAGTTATTTGTCCAATAGTTACAAGATTATTTTCAGGCGATTTAATCACATAGGTAATTGCTTGTCCTGAATGTAAAGCAGAATCGAAATCTCTTATATCTCCAGTGATGATAACATTACCGCCGTTTCCATATGTTGGCAATTCAGTAGATGCAGATAGTGGAGGAATATTATGATTGTCTGCAAATGCAGATCCATTTACACCATAAGACAATATAGAAATGGATAACAATGCAAAGGCCAGAAAACCCGTAAGTCTCATTTTCATTTTGATTCATGAGTGAAGAGTATTTATGTATTCAATGAAAGAAAAATTGACCAGATTATATTCGAATAATACTTTTATTGATCAAATATTGGATCGATTTTACAAAGTCTTCATCAGAAATTCTATTGTCAGTCCACCATTTAGCATTATTTTTCATCCATTCTGGCAGTCCTTGATTGGATAGATTTTCAGTTACTGATGATGGAGTAATAATACCAACTTCTATAAGATATTCAAGACCATCAATGAATTCAGAATCAGATATAGTATTTGAGGACCATGATTTGGCATTATTTTTAATCCATATCGGGATATTTTCACCAATCACATCAAATGAAACTGAACCTACTCTAGCACCATTATAATCAAGATCAATAAAATAAGTGCCGACAGGAGAGCTGGAATTTATTGTAAATATGGTTCTATAATTACCACTATTAGTCACACCAGCATTAAATTTCTGAATGGTTCCATCTGGATGCAATAAGACCAAAGATAGAGGGACCCCTCCTTTTTGATTATTAATACTACCAGAAAGAATTATCTCACTTGTCAAACCCCTGGAAGGGAGTTTAATTTCTGTTACACTTAGTTGTGGAGTAAAGTTTGTAGTAGATGTAACAGATTGCCTATTATTTAGAAGACTAAAGATATTAGATTCTCCTGAAGAATCCCTTGAATCATGATATTTTAATTCTATACTTCCTCCAGCAGGAGAAATCAATTCTGTCCCACTTTTATTACAAATTTGTGATGGCATATTAAAAACACCTTTAAAAATTCCGGTATCAGGTCCAGTTTCAATTAATCGAAATCCAGTTGATGCCAAACCTCCATGCTCAACTCCATTTATCGTACAACGTTTGTATCGTACATCTTTTATCAGGATCTCCAATAAGACTTGTCCGTTACTTCCCACAGTATCTACAAAAGGAGAATTTCTATCATCAATAACAGAATAAACATCAATTCGGTCACTCTTTAAATTAAGATCTGGATCATTTAGAATTACAGTGACAGATTGTCCAAATCTATATGAGTTTGAATTTGTAGAAACAAAACCTGAATGTGTTCGGATATCAGATTGAGTGGATTTGGTAACAGTTAATCCAACCTCATCTAAATCAGAATATGAAATAGAAATACCTTCTTCGTCTACCATTCTATCAGTTACAATAAATTTAATATCATCATCAATAGGTTGAATTGATTCAATAAAATTATCATCTAAAATGTTCAGTTGGTTAGATACTGCAAATTCAAATGTTCCTTCAAATGTAGAGGAGTTATCAGAAGTTTCCTCTAATTCAAAACGGTAAATTGAATTATTAATTCCATCATTGTTATTCTCTAATCCAAACGAAAAGAAATCAAAAATAATTGGTTGTGTACTAGATAAAGATGGGATAGATCCAACATCAATTGGAGAAGTATTATCTGACGAATCAAAATTAATAACAACAAAGACAGAACCATCTTTTTCAAAAATGCTTTGGATATCAGAGTCATCTATTCTTAAAAATCCCTGAGAAGATGATAAATCTCCGGAATCAACAATGGTGATGGGAGATGGATCAGAAAGGTTATCAAAATATAACATGATCGTAGTATCAGCAAAATCATTTACATCAAAATCTCTTTGAAAAGATCGCAAATCGTAATTTAGCCAATTGGTACCAAATTGACTGGAATCATTTATCAAGATAGACTGGAATTGGGAAGAAGAAACACCTAGATTTAGGGAGATTTTCTCAAAATTATTAATTCCTAGTGAACTGGTATCAATAAACAATCTTTCTGATTTAATATCATCGATAGAAGAAATGGCATTATTACCGCCATTAAGTGGATCAGTTGAGCTAGAATAAAATTTTACATCTGAAGAACTTTTCAGAGTAATGGGGTTGCCAATTTTTAAGGTAGGAATTAGAGAAGTGTCTCGAAAAACATCCAAGTCATCTTGCGAACCACTGTTGAAATTTTGATCAGGATCAACCAGAATAACTGGAATTTTAGTACCAGGATTTATGGTTGTAGAACTCCCACCAATTTGAAGATCTGGCTCTTGCAGGTTTACTGATCCAGTAGAGAAACCTGTAAGTATTGAAATAGATTCGTCATTATATTCTATAGAACCAGCTTGGCCTCGGGATGCATCAGATAATATTCCAATAGTAGATTCATCACTTGAATCAAAACTCTCAAAAATACCAGAGTTAGGTCCTTTCTCTACCAAAGTTACAATTTGATTAAAAGAATTAAGACCACCATCATCTACAGAATCATCATCGTCTTGATTTGAATTTGGCTTTAATTCCATTACTGAATTCAAATCCATTGACAGTATACCATTGTTTTCAAAATCAAGATCAGAAAGATGTGGAATTAAATTTACTAATCCACTAGTTCCGGATGCATCTTTGTTTCCAGAATTGTCAAATGCTTGATAAAAAGTGGCTGTTGGAGATATAACACTAAATGTCCAAGAATCTTCATCGGTGGGATCTTGATTTAATTGAAAATCATTTGCAACAACAAAAACTTCTGAATTTCTTGGATATAATTCTCTATCAAGAGTTAATGAAATATTTTGAATTTCATCATATTCAAGATCAACTCGTTGTGCTTCACCTCCGGGATTATATTGTATTGTTACATTATCAAAAGAAAATAATTGAATGAATGGCCAAGTATCTTCAACAATGCCGATTTGACCACCTAATCCATCAGATCCAGGGGCAATATCTTCAGGTATTAAGGGGTTGGGAGATTTTGCTTTTCGCACAGTATTGTTGCTGTCATTAGGTACACCAGTACAACTGTCATATGGATATGCTACACCATCAGCATCATTAAGATCAACACCTATTGTGGTAGTACCTTCTGCTGCAGTACAGATGGAACCAAAATCCAAGCCTTTACCAGGTAAACCAACTGTAGAGTCTGCAGCTTTTGCAATATCAATATTTGCAAAATATGCATACCAGTTTCCGTCTGTGGCCTGAACCATTCGGAGTGTTTTTCCATTTAATGTAACATCAGGTTCTCCTTTACCTTCATCAGTATCTCGTATATTGTTATCACGAATTACTACCTCAACTACCATGGAGCCTGAAAAATAATTGTCAAATTGAGAATTTTCAGCAGATACATCCAAGTTAGGATTACTTGAAGCATCAGCATAAGTTATAGGAATCAGGAATACTATTGAAAAGATTACCAACAGAAAGAATTTCCTATCCAACATCAAAATTATTGCCTGATCACAAATAATGTTGTCGTATCACTTCTTCTTTAAAACTTGTAATACATGTTAAGAATTATCAAAAAATGAAGAAAATGTTTGTTCAAAGGTCCAAAGTTCTACAGATTTCACTTCTAGCTATTTTTTCAGCATTTTTAGTGGAATTAATTTTTGGTTTAATCTCAAACAGTCTTGCTCTCATTACAGATAGTATTCATGCACTATTAGATAGTGTCGTTACTGTTGTTTTACTTTTGGCTGCAAGAATGGCCATCAAACCACCGGATGCAGAACATACCTACGGACATGGAAAGATTGAATCATTGGGAGGATTGATTGGAGGTATAGCAATTTTTCTGATTGCCTGTTTTTTCATTTACGAATCTATCAACAGATTGCAAAGTCCCTCACCAAGTATTCTACCAGGATTATTTGCGATAATTGGTGGAATATACACAATTGGAATTGATATTTTCAGAATAGCTCTGCTAAGAAAATCAATTAAAAAAATTGGAGGTGCAACACTCAAAGCCGATTTTTATCATGCATTTATGGATCTTGGTTCTACTTTAGTTGCCATTGTTGGGATAGTTTTTGTATCATATGGATTCTATCATGGGGATTTTGTGGCAGCATTGATTTTAGGAGGATTGTTAGCAGTGCTTAGTGTAAAATTAGTTTATAAAACTGCTCTTGATTTAACAGATATTATTTCTCCTGAACTTGTAAAAAAGGTTAGAGAAATTGCAACTTCAACAGAAGGAGTTATTGATGCAGATCCAATACTTATGAGAAGATCCGGCGATACAATTTTTGCAGATGTGACGATTTCATTAAGAGGAGATACAAGTTTTGATAAAGCACATGAAATTAGTAGTAATGTAGAGAAAAATATAAAAAATAACATTTCAAATGCAATAATTACAATTCATTTTGAACCAAATTGGGAAGATGTTCCACTAGATGCAAAAATTATAGACATTGCAAAAAAT
>JAOTZM010000118.1 GCA_029861345.1 Candidatus Nitrosopumilus sp. | reverse complement strand
AAGGCCAAAGAAGATCTGGCAGACAAGGTTCAGTTCAAAGAATTAGAAGATATTTCTAGAGAAGTTTTTCCAATTTTCAAAGAAAGGGTAGAGAGATTTCTCGGGATCAAAGTCCCAAACAATCTTGAGCTAAAATTTCCAGAATTAGAAGAGTTAAAGAGATTGAAAGGGGACAAAGTATTTGCGGATAAAGAGGCAAAAGGGTTTGTTATAGAATTATTTAATGCAGTAGCAAAAGAAGACCTAAAAAAGATCGCAGAACTAATGCAACAAGACACTCCAAAATATTTAGTATATTCAACGTATGCAATTCAATACATATCCAAAATTACAACAACCTATGGAGATTATCTTGATTCTGTAATTTATTTAAACAAATTCATTTTGTCAAGATATCCACAAATAATTCTCCACAAACAGGGAGAACCATACAAATCAAGATTTGAAAATGTAAACTCTGGGTATTTGGGTGCAGTAAAAATGACAGTATTAGAGGAACTGATTCACTCTGCACAAGAAAATTTACAACAAGTCAACAAGAATGCTGCTATGCAAGTAAACAAAATCAATGAAGAGTTAGCAAAAATAATTTTATCACTTGATTCTGAAACTATCAACAAGCTTTCAGAGTATTGTCAATTGCAGGCAGTACCAGAGAATTTTCCATTTGCAAAAAAAGCAAATCTATTTTTCTTTTTGAATCCAGATCACTTCTTAATTGAGCAGATAGGACCAGATGTTATGACATTTACGCATGTGGAGATAGATCCAAAAATAGGAGAGTCAATCCCACAACTTTTAGACATTTACAAAAGATGGCTTGTTCCAATTCAACAACACCATGCAGCATTTACTGCAATGGAGGGAATGGCAGGTTTTG
Source organism: Candidatus Nitrosopumilus sp. (assembly GCA_029861345.1). Taxonomy (GTDB): domain Archaea; phylum Thermoproteota; class Nitrososphaeria; order Nitrososphaerales; family Nitrosopumilaceae; genus Nitrosopumilus. Next base: position 4,370 of record JAOTZM010000118.1, on the reverse strand, counting down.
CAATTGAAAATATTTTAAAAGATGATCAAGATTTTCAAAATTATCTTAGCACGTTTATGGGAACAGATTTCTCATCATATCAGATTAGGAAGAGCATGGGAAAGGACTTTACCAAAGCAGTATATGAAAAATTAGGCAAGGATACCTTCAGAAAAATGATTGAAATTCCTCCAAATACAAGAGAGCTCAAAGATCCTCAATTATACCTAAAAAAGTTGAGTTAGTGATAATTGAAAGAAGAGTTTGATCCATTTGTTGCAGAGTGGTTTTCATTTGTAAAAAATCCTAACTTCAATCTAGTGGAAAAATGTCTAAAATTTGCTCAGATTTTAGAATATCCTGATTTAGTGGTAGAGGAGTACATACGGAAGGTAAATCAGATAGGAATGTCTCTTAAAGAGTCAATTAGCGATATTAAAAATCCAACATATCTAATTTCAATGTTAAATGAACATCTCTTTGAAAATTTGGGTTTTAGTGGAGATGACAATGATTACTTTAATCCAAAGAACAATTTTCTAAACGAGGTAATTGACAAAAAATCAGGTCTTCCCATTACCATTTCAATTCTGTATGTAGAAGTTGCAAAATTTATGGGATTAGATCTTAAAATTGTTGGATTTCCAAGTCACATATTGGTAAAATATAATGAAGAGATGATTTTAGATCCGTTTTACGATGGACGCCTATTAGATGTTGACGATCTACAAGAAATTTTAGATACTAATTTTGGTGGAGAATTAGAGTTTAAACCAGAATTTCTTGACGAAATAGAGCCTGAGCAAATTCTTGTTAGATTGACTCGTAACTTGAAAAATTCCTATGTACAATCATTTGTTTATGACAAAGCACTTCGATGTACTAACATGGTTTTGGCAATTGAACCTGAATCACCTGAAGATATTAGAGATAAGGGAATTTTAGAAGAAAGATTGTTGAATTCTGAAGCTGCTTTAAAATATTTGAATAAATATTTAGAAATCAATCCAAATGCAGAAGATGTGGATTTTATTTTAGAACTGATTAGAAATATAAAGACAAAAAATTAATCAATGATTGAACTTATGTTCTGCCCTTTCTTGATCATCGAGATTTCATGACGAGCAATTTTATTTCTTAGTACTCCTTTGAGAATATCGACTTCGCTTCTGAGTAATGCAACTTCATCTTCAAGTCTTGTCTTTTCTTGATCATTGACATCTCTTTTCAGAATATCGACTTCGCTTCTGAGTAATGCAACTTCATCTTCAAGTTTTGCAACTCTTTCATAGATAGTTTCAGGTTCTGAACTCATGATTATCTATCAGGAAAAAATTGTCTTAAAAAGTTATGGGTAAATATTTTGATGTGCAGGTTAGTTTTTTGAGCTATAATTCAAACTCTTGCCGACATTTCTCGCATTTCCCCCTCTCTTGTCCAGGTGGACCAAGAAGGAATACCTTGCCAATGGTTTTACAAACAGGACACATTCCAGTCGTCGCATTTTTAGGACCAGTACGAATAATTTTTTGAGTTTTTCTTCGCCCCATTGAGAAAACTTCTTGAATCGGCCTATTAAGTTTAATTTTTAATGGCGCGGGGAGGGGGATTTGAACCCCCGTGTCCTTGCGGACATGGGATTAGCAATCCCACGCCCTACCAGGCTAGGCGATCCCCGCACAAAGGTGCCTAGAATTAATCTGTAAATAAATTCACTCGTCGTAAAATTGGTTATAGTTATTCACCAATTCATCAATGCTGATTCTCTTCCCACCTACAATTTTGAGATCTACTTGGACCTTTTTATTAGAAATTGTAAGAATATTGTAGGTGTTTTCAAACAATCCACGGACTCTTTCAGATGTGGCAGTTCCAGCATTAACTACGGTTAGTTTTCCAAAATTCCAAGCCCAAGGCCTATGTTTGTGTCCACATAATACCACATCAACATGAGAATTCAAAACAGTTCTAAGAACATCGCCAGCATCAACAACAGTAAGCTGATCAGAGCCAGTATCAGGAATTGCAATCAAGTGGTGATGCATTGCCACAATCTTTACCTTATCTTTGTATTTTTTCATAGTTCTCTCTAACCACAGGTTTTGTCTATATCCCACTTCACCGTCATTTCTGTCAGGTCTGGCAGTTCCAACTGTTACTAAAACAACATCATCATCTAACTCATAGATTGTTTCAAATGGAAAGAATTTTTTAAATAGCAGGTAACCTGTGTTTCGATAATCATGATTTCCGCTAATACTAATAATTTTTTTTGTGTTAAATTTCGTCAATAGTGATTTGCATTTTTCGTATTCTTTCATCAAACCTTCATTTGTTAGATCACCTGTAATTATAATCACATCAGGATTTAGTTCATTAACTTCATTAACCAATGTATCAAATTTTTCTTGCAAAAATTGAGAACCAACATGAAGATCAGAGATTTGAACTATCAACATTTGAGTTTATTTTATCAAATTAGCTATTAAGTCATCTCAATAGAAAACATGTAGAGAACATTTTAAAAAGTAATGTAGAGTTAGTACAGCGGTATAAAATGATGACAATCTGTGCCTAGATTTTAAACTAATAGTAGTTTACAGACTACTTATTCCAAATTTGACAGTATTTGATTAAGTTTATTTTTAGTCACTTTAAGCTAATTTTGAAATTTATTTTAAGAATATTAGAAAAAAGCTAAATTCATGTATAGATAAGGTACACGAAAAAATTAAGAGTTTGATGTAGAAACTATTGTTTGTTTGATTTCTGCAACTTTGCTATTAAATACATCGGATACCGAATTCATAATTTCAAATGTAGATTCAACATCAGATTGTTGGTGAATATCAGTTAGTTTGTTTTTTAGATATTCAGTAGATTTTGCAACAAATGAATGATAAACCATTCCAAAAATACAATCATCAGAGTTTACATCCCAATTGTCTCTTGCAGAGTTTACCATGTTAGCATAAGATGGAATTTGATTAATTACAATGCTTAATACGGTTTCAAGTTCTTTTTTATCTTCGGAAGTAATTTCCATGTTCTATCAATTATTTTAGGATTAAAGAGTATTTCCAACTAGTCATTCATAAATAAATTTATAATTCTAACAGATGAGTTGACAATGGATCCAAAACTAAGATTATTAATTGATTTTTTAGAGACAAGGCTTTAGAATTTGAACAGAATCATTTGACTTTCCTTTGTACAAAATTAATTTGAATAATTATTCTTCTGCTAACTTAGGATTTAGATAATCCATTTTCCAAGGTAGAATTAAATAATAAATCCCTTGAAATCTTGCAGATTTGAGTAAAAAAGCTGCAGTCATGAAAGGAGATGGTATTGGACCTGAAGTCGTCGATTCAATGCTCAAAGTTTTGAAAGAATGTAATATTCAATCAGAGATAATTCTTTGTGAGGCAGGCTCAGAGCAATGGGATAAAAATGGTAGGAAAGACAAATCATACATTCCTGATGATACAATCAAAATTTTAGAGGAATCTGATGCCTGTTTTAAGGGACCAACTACAACAATTCCAGTACCAGGAGCACCAAGAAGTGTAGCAGTGACACTACGCCAAAAATTTGAATTATACTCTAACATTAGACCAACAAAAACTTATGACAGATTAACACCTGACAGAAAACTTGATTGTGTGTGCTTTAGAGAGGCAACTGAAGGACTGTACACGGGTGTTGAAGCAAAGATTACTGATGATGCGGCAATCGCAATTAGAAAAATTACAAGACAGGGTTGCGACAGATTTCTAAATTCTGCAACAAATTGGGCAAAGAGATACAATATGAAAAAAATGGTTGCAATAACTAAGAGAAATATTCTAAAACAAACAGATGGAATATTTTGGAGTTCAGCCCAAAAAGCAGTAGAAGGAACAGACATAGAGCTATCAGAAATTTACATTGATAATATGGCACAACAGATGGTCGTAGCTCCTGAACAATTTAATGGAGCAGTTCTTGTAAGTACTAATTTGTTTATGGATATTATTTCTGAACTGGCTTCAGGATTAGTTGGTTCGATTGGATTAATTTATTCTGCAAACATGGGAGATAATTTTGCAATGTTTGAAGCTGCACATGGAAGTGCGCCACAGTTTGCAGGGCAAAACAAAGTAAATCCTACTGCAACTGTTCTATCGGGAGCTTGGATGGCAGAATATCTGGGTGAAACAGAGATTAGAGACGCAATCTTTGCTGCAACTGATCAAGTAATCAATGAGGGAAGTACAGTAACTTGGGATATTGGCGGTAATGCATCAACAACTCAAATGACAGATGCAATTATCAATTATGCAAAAGAAAAATTAAGGAAATAACTAGTTTATTGCTTCTATAAGGATTAGTTCTTCAAAGAAAAGTTT